>NZ_NBCN01000019.1:0-148148 GCF_002099185.1 Streptomyces sp. CB03238
CGATCATCACGACCGGGTCGTTGTGCTTGACCGAGATCTTGATGTCCCGGAAGCCGTGCTCCTCGAAGAGGGAGGCCTCCCACAGCGCGGACTCCACCAGCGCCTCCGGGGTGGCCTTGCCGTACTTCTCCAGCAGCCGCTTGTCGAGGGAGCCCGCGTTGACGCCGATCCGGATCGGGGTGCCCGCGTCCCCGGCGGCCTTGGCGATCTCCTTGACCTTGTCGTCGAACTGCTTGATGTTGCCCGGGTTGACCCGGACCGCCGCGCAGCCCGCGTCGATCGCGGCGAAGACGTACTTCGGCTGGAAGTGGATGTCGGCGATCACCGGGATCTGGGACTTGCGGGCGATCGTCGCCAGCGCGTCCGCGTCGTCCTGGGTGGGGCAGGCCACCCGTACGATCTGGCAGCCGGACGCGGTCAGCTCGGCGATCTGCTGGAGCGTGGCGCCGATGTCGGAGGTCCGGGTCGTCGTCATGGACTGCACCGACACGGGCGCGTCACCGCCGACGGCCACCGAGCCGACCTGGATCTTGCGGCTGACACGGCGGTCGGCCAGCTTGGTCGGAACGGACGGGATACCGAGAGAAATCGCGGTCATCTGCTGTGCAACCCCAAGGTCTGAATCGCGGTCCCGAGATCGGCGGGCTCCAGCTTCGAGATTACAGGCCCCCAATGACACGGCCGGACACCACGGGGTGTCCGGCCACTGTCGTTCACGCGTACGTACGCCGTGTGTCTACGAGATTTTTACCGGGTTGACGATGTCCGCGACCAGCACGAGCAGCGTGAAACAGATGAAGATCCCCGCCACCACATAGGCGACCGGCATCAGCTTGGCGACGTCGAAGGGACCTGGGTCGGGGCGCCGGAAGACCTTGGTCACGTTCCGGCGTACGGACTCCCACAGCGCGCCCGCGATGTGCCCGCCGTCCAGCGGCAGCAGCGGCAGCATGTTGAACAGGAAGAGGGAGAGGTTGAAGCCGGCCAGGAGGGTCAGGAAGGTCGCGATGATGTTCTGCGTGGGGATGTCCAGGTTCATCACCTCGCCGCTGATCCGCGCGGCTCCGACGACACCCACCGGGGAGTCCGCCTTGCGCTCGCCGTCGCTGAAGGCCGCGTTCCACAGGTCGGGGATCTTGGACGGGAGGGCCACGATGGACTCCACACCGTTCTCGATCATGTCACCCATGCGGTCCACGGACTGGCCGAAGCCGAGCGGAAGGATCTCGGTCCTGGCGGCGAAACCCAGGTAGCCGGCCGGTACGTACTTGCCCTCGACGACCTCGCCGTCCTCGTCCTTCTGGACGACTTCGTTCTTGATCAGGGTGGGGTGGAGGGTCAGTTCACTGCCGTCGCGGACGACCGTGAGGTCGGCGGGGCCGATGGTGTCGCGGATGCGCTGGGAGAGCGTGGCCCAGTCGTCGACCGGCTTGCCGTCGAAGGCGACGATCTTGTCGCCCGGCTTGAGCCCGGCGGCGTGGGCGGGGGACACCGGGTCGCCCTTGGCGCAGGTGTCGCGCTTCTCGCTCTGCTCGATGACGCACTTCTGTACGCCGGCGACCTCCGTCGTCTGGGTCGCGAACCCGAACGTCATCGAGACGCCGAGGAAGATCGCGACGGCCAGGACCAGGTTCATGAACGGGCCCGCGAACATCACGATGACGCGCTTCCACGGCTTGCGCGTGTAGAACAGCCGCGTCTCGTCGCCGGGCTGGAGCTCCTCGTACGCCGCCGACCGGGCGTCCTCGATCATGCCCCGGAACGGGGACGTGGAGCGGGCCTCTATGCGGCCGTCGTCGCCGGGCGGGAACATCCCGATCATGCGGATGTAGCCGCCGGCCGGGATGGCCTTGATGCCGTACTCCGTCTCGCCCTTCTTCCGCGACCAGAGGGTGGGGCCGAAGCCCACCATGTACTGGGGCACGCGGATGCCGAAGAGCTTGGCCGTGGACAGGTGGCCGAGCTCGTGCCAGGCGATGGAGAACAGCAGCCCGACCGCGAAGAGCGCGATGCCGAGGATCGTCAGCCAGATCGTCATGCGCGAGCCTCCGCGGTTGCCTTCGCCGTCAGTTCACGGGCCCGGGCGCGCGCCCAGGTCTCCGCCTCCAGGACGTCCGGCATGGTCAGGGAAGTTCCCTCGGCCGGTGTGCCGTGCTCGGCGACGACCGCCGTGACCGTGTCCATGATGCCGTTGAAGGGCAGCCGCCCGGCGAGGAACGCCTCCACGCACTCCTCGTTCGCGGCGTTGAACACCGCCGGGGCCGTGCCACCCAGCTCGCCGACGTGGCGGGCGAGGCCGACGGAGGGGAAGGCCTCGGTGTCGAGGGGGAAGAACTCCCAGGTGGACGCCGTGGACCAGTCGAAGGCCGGGGCCGCGTCGGGGACGCGCTCGGGCCAGCCGATGCCGAGGGCGATCGGGCCGCGCATGTCGGGCGGGGTCGCCTGGGCGAGGGTGGACCCGTCGGTGAACTCCACCATGGAGTGCACGTAGGACTGGGGGTGTACGACGACTTCGATGCGGTCGAAGGGGATGTCGTAGAGCAGGTGCGCCTCGATGACTTCCAGGCCCTTGTTGACGAGGGTCGCGCTGTTGACCGTGATCACCGGGCCCATGGCCCACGTGGGGTGCGCCAGGGCGTCCTCGCGGGTGACGTGGGCCAGCTCCTCCCTCGTACGGCCGCGGAAGGGGCCTCCGGAGGCCGTGACGACCAGCTTGCGGACATCGGCGCGCGTGCCGGCGGCGAGCGCCTGGAAGAGCGCGGCGTGCTCGGAGTCGACCGGGATGATCTGGCCGGGCTTGGCGACGGCCTTCACCAGCGGGCCGCCGACGATCAGCGACTCCTTGTTGGCGAGGGCGAGGGTGCGGCCCGCCTCGAGGGCGGCGAGGGTGGGCGCGAGGCCGATGGAGCCGGTGATGCCGTTGAGCACGGTGTGGCAGTCGGAGGCCGCGACCTGGGTGGCGGCGTCCGGTCCGGCGAGGATCTCGGGCAGCGGGTCGGAGCCGTACTGCTCCTTCAGCGCCTCCCGCAGCGCGGGCACCGCCTCGTCGCGCGCCACGGCCACCGTACGCACCCGGAGCCGGCGCGCCTGCTCGGCGAGGAGCCCGGCCCGGCCGCCGGCGGCGGACAGGGCGGTGACGCGGAAGCGGTCGGGGTTGCGCAGCACCAGGTCGATGGCCTGGGTGCCGATGGACCCGGTGGAGCCGAGGACGACGATGTCCCGGCGGCCTTCGGACGGATCGAAGGCGATGTGCGGGTCTGCGAGGGGGGCTGGGCTGTCGCTCATGCCCCCCATTCTTGCCGCATCCGCGGCGTGCCCGGACCCGGCATCCCCTAAGCCGGGGAAGTGAACTTCCCCCAATGGGCGTGGAAGTCCGGGAACGTCTTGCGTACGCAACCGGGGTCGTCGAAGGAGATGCCGGGGGTACGGAGGCCGGTGACGGCGAAGGACATGACGATGCGGTGGTCGCCGTGCGTGGTGATTTCCGTGGGGCGGGGGCTTCCTGGGTGGATTTCGATCCAGTCGGGACCGGTGGTGACCGTGATGCCGAGGCGCCGCAGGTTCTCGGCGCACGCCTCCAGCCGGTCGCACTCCTTGACGCGGGTGTTCGCCACGTCCTCGATGCGGACCGGTCCGTCGGCGAACGGGGCGAGGGCGGCGAGCGTCGGCATGGTGTCGGAGATGTCCCGCATGTTGACGGTGAGGCCGCTGAGGCGGCCGGTGCCGCGCACGGTGGTGCCGTCGGCGGTGATCGTCACGTCGGCGCCCATCCGGCGAAGGACGTCGACGAAGGCGAGGTCGCCCTGGAGGGCGTCGGTGCCGAGGCCCTGGACGGTGACCTCGCGGCCGGTGAGCGCGGCGGCGGCGAAGAAGTAGCTCGCCGTGGACGCGTCGGGCTCGATGGCGTACGTGGTGGCGCGGTAGCCGGTCGGGGGGACGGTGAAGACGTTCTTCTGGCGGGTGGGCTCGGCGCCGAAGGAGCGCATCATCGCGAGGGTGATCTCCACGTACGGCTCCGAGACCAGGTCCGTGACGGTGATCGACAGGCCCTCGGTGGTGAGCGGGCCGAGCATCAGCAGGGCGGTGAGGTATTGGGACGACTGCCCGGCGTCCAGGGTGAGCGCCCCGCCCTTGATGCCGGACGCGGCGATCCGCAGCGGGTGGTGTCCCTCGGCGCCCTCGTGGCGCAGGTCGACGCCCAGGGTGCGCAGCGCCTCGGTGAGGGGGCCGAGCGGACGGCGCCGCATCTGCGCGGAGGCGTCGAACCGGAAGTCGCCGTGCCCGGCGGCGGCGAGCGTGGGCAGGAACCGGGCCGTGGTGGCGCCGTCACGGCAGTAGACGTCGGCGGCGGGGGCGGCGGGCCCGGCGGGGCGGCCCTGGACGCGCCACGCGCCGGGGCCGCGCTCGACCTCGTACCCGAGGGCGGTGAGCCCCTCGGCGAACCCCTCGGTGTCGTCGGACACGAGCGGGCGGACGAGGGTGGTGGTGCCGTCGGCCGCAGCGGCGAGGAAGAGGGCGCGGGCGGTGACGGACTTGGAGCCGGGGATGTGGATGACGGTCACGGCGCCCATCCTGCCGGTCCCCGGCGCCCCGGGGGGTGCCTTGTCCATTGCGTGGACCGTCCCCGGGGCGGGTGTACCAGGATCAGCGAATGGGGCGGTGGACGTTTTCCCTTGCCGAGGGGCCCGGGGTGGCGTCGGCGATCCAGGGGCCGTCGCCGCTGGGGTCGATGATGCCCTCCTCGAGCCAGGTGTACGTGCCGGACAGGACGCCCTTGACGACCTTGCGGTCGAGGTCGTCGGTGTTGTTCCAGAGCCGGCCGAACAGCTCCTCCACCCGGATGCGGGACTGGCGGCAGAACGTGTCCGCGAGCTGGTACGCCTCGCGGCCGTGCGCCTCCGTCGTACGCAGCAGCTCCGCCCGTACACAGGCGGCGCTCATCGCGAACAGTTCGGCGCCGATGTCGACGATCCGGCCGAGGAAGCCCTGCTTGGTCTCCATACGGCCCTGCCAGCGGGACATGGCGTAGAAGGTGGAGCGGGCCAGCTTGCGGGAGGTGCGCTCGACGTAGCGGAGGTGGGTGGACAGGTCGGCGTGGCCGGCGGGGTGGAAGTCGGCGTACGCGCGCGGCAGCTGGCCCGGTCCGGCGACGAGTTTCGGCAGCCAGCGGGCGTAGAAAACACCCGCCTGGGCGCCCGCCTTGGCCTTGTCGCCCAGTGTCTTGTCGGGGTCGATGATGTCGCCGGCGACCGCGAGGTGGGCGTCGACGGCCTCGCGGGCGATCAGCAGGTGCATGATCTCGGTGGAGCCCTCGAAGATGCGGTTGATGCGCAGGTCGCGGAGGAGCTGTTCGGCGGGGACGGCCCGTTCGCCGCGCGCCGCGAGGGAGTCGGCGGTCTCGTAGCCGCGGCCGCCGCGGATCTGGACCAGTTCGTCGGCCATCAGCCAGGCCATCTCGGAGCCGTACAGCTTGGCGAGGGCGGCTTCGATGCGGATGTCGTTGCGGTCCTCGTCCGCCATCTGGCTGGAGAGGTCCAGGACCGCTTCCAGGGCGAAGGTGGTGGCGGCGATGAAGGAGATCTTCGCGCCGACGGCCTCGTGGTGGGCGACGGGCTTGCCCCACTGCTCGCGTACGGCGGACCACTCGCGGGCGATCTTCAGGCACCACTTGCCGGCGCCCGCGCACATGGCCGGCAGGGACAGCCGCCCGGTGTTGAGGGTGGTGAGCGCGATCTTCAGGCCGGCGCCCTCGGGGCCGATGCGGTTGGCGGCCGGGACCCGGACCTGGTGGAAGCGGGTGACGCCGTTCTCCAGGCCGCGCAGGCCCATGAAGGCGTTGCGGTTCTCGACGGTGACGCCTTCCGACCCGGCCTCGACGATGAAGGCGGTGATGCCGCCCTTGTGCCCTTCCGACTTCGGTACGCGGGCCATGACGACCATCAGGTCGGCGACCACCCCGTTGGTGGTCCACAGCTTCACGCCGTCGATGACGTAGTCGTCGCCGTCCGGGACGGCGGTGGTGGCCAGGCGGGCGGGGTCGGAGCCGACGTCGGGCTCGGTGAGGAGGAAGGCGGAGATGTCGGTACGGGCGAGGCGCGGGAGGTAGGTCTCCTTCTGCTCGGGCGTGCCGAAGAGTTTGAGCGGCTGCGGTAGGCCGATCGACTGATGGGCGGAGAGGAGGGCGCCTACGGCGGGGCTCACGGAACCGGCCAGGGCCAGGGCCTTGTTGTAGTACACCTGGGTGAGGCCCAGGCCGCCGTACTTGGTGTCGATCTTCATCCCGAGGGCGCCGATCTCCTTGAGGCCGTCGATGACGGCGTCGGGGATGCGGGCCTCGCGCTCGATCAGGGCGCCGTCGATCTTCGTCTCGCAGAAGTCGCGCAGCTTGGCGAGGAACTCCTCGCCGCGCTGGACGTGCTCGGTGGCGGGCAGCGGATGCGGGTGGATCAGGTCGAGCCGGAAGCGGCCGAGGAACAGCTCCTTGGCGAAGCTGGGCTTGCGCCAGTCCTGTTCGCGGGCGGCCTCGGCGACCTGGCGGGCCTCGCGCTCGGAGACTTTGGGCTTGTGGTGGGGGCCGGACATGGTGGGCTCACCTCGCCGCGTCGGGGGGCGGCCGGCCGGTGGTCCTACCGACCGGTGCTACTCGACCGTATTACCCGATTACGCGGGGTACGAAAAGACGGCCGGAGCCCCCGCACAGTGGGCTCCGGCCGCCGGTCTGAGCCGTACGGGCTACAGCGCGAGGCCCGTGAGGACCAGCACTCGCTCGTACGTGTAGTCGTCCATCGCGTACCGCACGCCCTCGCGGCCGACGCCGGACTGCTTGGCGCCGCCGTACGGCATCTGGTCGGCGCGGTAGGACGGGACGTCGCCGATGATCACGCCGCCGACCTCGAGGGCGCGGTGGGCGCGGAAGGCGGTCTGGAGGTCGTGGGTGAACACGCCCGCCTGGAGGCCGAACTTGGAGTCGTTGACCTTGGCGAACGCCTCGGCCTCGCCGTCGACCTTGTGGAGGGTGAGGACCGGGCCGAAGACCTCCTCGCAGGCGAGGGTGGTGTCGGCGGGCAGGTTCTCCAGCACGGTCGGGGCGTAGGTCGCGCCGTCGCGCTTGCCGCCGGTGAGGAGCTTCGCGCCGGCGTTCACGGCCTCGTCGACCCAGGCCTCGACGCGCTTGGCGGCGTCCTCGCTGACCAGCGGGCCGACGTCGGTGGCGTCGTCGGACGGGTCGCCGGTGCCCTGCGCCTCGACGGCGGCGACGACCTTGGCGACCAGGCGGTCGTAGACGGAGGCGTCGGCGATGACCCGCTGCACCGAGATGCAGGACTGGCCGCCCTGGTAGTTGGAGAAGGTGGCGATACGGGTCGCCGCCCAGTCCAGGTCCTCCTCGGAGGACCAGTCGCCGAGGACGACGGCGGCGGCGTTGCCGCCGAGCTCCAGGGTGCAGTGCTTGTGCGGCACGGACTCCTGGATGGCGTAGCCGACCGTGTCGGAGCCGGTGAAGGAGATGACCGGCAGGCGCTCGTCCTTGACCAGGGCGGGCATGCGGTCGTTGGTGACCGGGAGGATCGACCAGGAGCCGGCCGGCAGGTCGGTCTCGGCGAGCAGCTCACCCAGGATCAGGCCGGACAGGGGCGTGGCCGGGGCCGGCTTGAGGATGATCGGCGCGCCGACGGCGATGGCCGGGGCGACCTTGTGGGCGCACAGGTTCAGCGGGAAGTTGAACGGCGCGATGCCGAGGACGACGCCCTTGGGGAAGCGGCGGGTCAGGCCGAGGCGGCCGGTGCCGCCGGCGTCGGTGTCGAGGCGCTGGGCCTCGCCGCCGTTGAAGCGGCGGGCCTCCTCGGCGGCGAAGCGGAAGACGGAGACGGCACGGCCGACCTCGCCACGGGCCCACTTGATGGGCTTGCCGTTCTCGGCGGAGATCAGCTGCGCGATCTCCTCGGTGCGCTCGGCGAGCCGCTTCGACACGTGGTCGAGGGCGGCGGCGCGGACGTGGGCGGGGGTCGCGGCGAACTCGTCGGTCACCGCGTGCGCGGCGGCCACGGCCTCTTCGACCTGGGCCTCGGTGGGCACGGACACCTGGCCGACGGTGCGGCCGTCCCAGGGGGAGGTGACGTCGAAGGTGGTCTCGCCGGTGGCCTGGCGGCCGGCGAGCCAGAAGGCGGTGGCAGTCATGTGCGGATCCCGGCCCTTTCGAAGCTGTGCGGAGTGGGGGTGGGGCTGTCTCTGCTCACACGGTAGGGCCGGGAAGCCGCGCGGTCGCTTGTCCGGGATGGAGTGGTGCTCGGCGTCAGTTTCGCCGTTCCGTACTGACGATCAGGCACACCCCGGCCACGACCACCGCACCGCCGAGGGCGATCGGCCAGGTCAGGGCCTCACCGAGGATCAGCGCGCCCAGGGCGACGGCGACGACGGGGTTGACGTAGGCGTATGTCGCGACGAGCGAGAGCGGGGCGGTCTGCAGGAGCCAGGCGTACGCGGTGAAGGCGAGCAGCGAGCCGAACAGGACCAGGTAGGCGAAGGCGACCCAGGAGCGGGTGGAGAAGGCCGCCACGTCCAGGCCGCGCTGTTCGCCTCGGACGAGCCCGAGGAGGAGGCAGCCGAGGCCACCGGCGAGCATCTCGTACACGCTCGCGGTGAAGGGGTTCGCGGGCATCGGTATGCGGGACGAGGAGAACGAGCCGACGGACCACAGCACGGTCGCCGCGATCACGGTGAGGACGCCGCCGATCCGTACGTCGCCGCTGAGGCCGGGGAGCGTGAGGACGGCGAGCCCGGCGAGGCCGAGCAGGACGCCGGTGTACGCGCCGGGGCCGGGCCGCTCGCCGAAGGCGGTGCGCAGCAGGACGACCCAGGCGGGGACGACCGCGATGAGCAGGGCGGTGAGGCCGGAGGGGACGGAGGTCTCGGCGAGGACGACGAGCCCGTTGCCGCCGAGCAGCAGGAACAGCCCGACGACGGCGGCGGAGGCGAGCTGCGGGCGGCTGACCTTCAGGACGCCGGGGCCGTGCCGCCAGGCCAGCAGGACGGCGAGGAGGGCGCCCGCGACGACGAACCGGACGCCGGCGGAGAGGAACGGCGGCATGGTTTCGACGACGACGCTGATACCGAGGTAGGTCGACCCCCACACCACGTACACGATCGCCAGGGCGGCCCATACGGCGCCGCTGATCCGGCGGGCGGGGGGCGCGGGTCGGGCGCGGGTCCGGGTCCGGGTCCGGGTCGGGGTCGGGGTCGGGGTCGGGGTCGGAGTCCGGGCGGGCGTGGCGGAGGGCGGGTCGACGGCGGGGCTTGTCATGCACCGGAGACTATGGATCTTGCGACCGGAACGGCAAGGAATCTGCCCGTATCCGGGCAGGGGAAGGGCGTTCGCGACCAAGGCTTCCCGTTGTGGGTAGTCGTCCCGCTGGGCGATGGGGGTCCCCCCTGCTCGAGCGAAGCCGAGAGCTTGGGGGAGGGTGGGCACAACGGGACCGGGGCGGTGCCCTTGACGCGGTTCGCCCTGAGGCGGTGCCTGTTCACGGTGCCCGCGGGTGCGGGCCGATGGGGTGGCGGCCACCGCCGGTGGGTGGGGGCGTGGCCCCTCCGGGCTCACCTCCTCGAGGCCGGCGGCCTTGGGAGCTCCCAAGGGAGCCCGCCCGCCGCCGCCGACCTCTGCGGGGGCGACCCTGCACGGCCCCGCCCGGCCGTCGTCCGGCTGCGGGCCGGTCCTCTCCTCCAGGTCGCCGGCGCCCCACCCGTGGCCTGCAGAAATTTGCCCGCCTTCGGGCAGCGGCAAGGGGTTCCGCGATGACGGCGAGCCCGATGGGCGGCGGCCAGCGCCGGTGGGGGTGGCGGCACCGCCGGTGGGCGGCGGCCGGCGCGGTGGGCTGGCGGCCTCTGCGGGGGCGGCCCCGCCCGGCCGTCGTCCGGCTGCGGGCCGGTCCTCTACGTCGCCGGTGCCCCGCCCGTGGCCTTCAGGGCCAGCCACAGCTCCATCCGTACGTCCGGGTCGTCCAGCGAGCGGCCCAGGATCTCCTCGACCCGGCGCATCCGGTACCGCAGCGTGTGCCGGTGGACGCCCAGGTCCGCCGCCGCCGCGTCCCACTGGCCGTGGCGGGAGAGCCAGGCGCGCAGGGAGGCGACCAGGTCGCCGCGGCCGGTCGCGTCGTGTTCGTACAGCGCCCGCAGCATGCCGTCGGCGAAGGCGCGTACGGCGTCGTCGGCGAGGAGCGGCAGGACCGAGCCGGCCGCCAGCTCCTCGTGCTCGACCAGGGCCCGGCCGCGCCGGCGGGCGACCGACAGGGCCTGCTCGGCCTGCTTGTACGCGGCGTTGGCGGCGATCGGGCCGGTCGGGGCCGACAGGCCGATGACCAGCCCGGCCTCCTCGGCCTCCTTCTCGGCGTACGCCTCGCACGCGGCGGCCACCGCGCCCCCGTCCCCGGCGAGGACGACCAGCCGCTCCTCGCCCTCCGGAACCGCCAGCACGGCCTCCCCGGTACGCGCGGCCGCCGCCTCCAGGGTCTCGGCGAGCGCGGGCAGCGGCGCCTCGGCGGCCGGGTCCCGCTCCGCCGACGCCTGCTCGGCGATCAGCAGCCGGAACGGGGCGTCGAGCAGCCCGCCGTACAGGTCGCCCGCCACCGCCCGGGCGTGGTCCGGCTGCCCGGCCAGCAGCATCCGCAGCACCGCGGCGCCGAGCCGCTGCTCGGCCGCCTGGAGGGAGCGCGACCGCTCGGTGGTGAGCGTCAGCAGGGCGATGGCCGAATGGACGGCGTACCGTTCCGCCGTGCCCAGCGGCGCCCCGGTGCCCACCGCCAGCGCGCCCCGCACCCGCCGCCCGCTGCCCAGCGACTGGAGCTCCACCCGGTCCTCGGTGCCGCCGACCACCGCGCTCGCGGGCGCCGACCGCTCCCGCAGCCGCTCCACGTCGGAGGTGAGCCGCGCCGCCCTCCGCGCCGCCCACTCGGGCGCCGCCGCGACCACGGCGCCGGACGCGTCGTACAGCGCCGCCCAGCCGTCCACATGGGCGGCCAGCCGCGCCACCACCGCGGCCGGGCCCTCGGCGAGGGCCGCCCGGGTCATCTCCCGCTGCGCCTCGAACCCGGCGGTCACCGCCCGGTACTGGTCCGCCGCGATCGCCGCCGACACCGCCTTGGAGATGGCCAGGAACGGGGTGCGGCGCGGCACCTCCAGCAGCGGCAGGCCCTCCTCGCGGGCGGCGTCCACGAGCGCCTGCGGCGTCTCGTCGTAGTTGACGCCGACGGCGAAGCCGAGCCCGACGACCCCGGCGGCGACCAGCCGGCGCACATAGCGGCGCATGGCGTCCGGATCCTCGGCGTCCAGCGTCATGCCTGTGATCATCAGCAGCTCGCCGCCCTCCATGTACGGGACGGGGTCGGCGAGCTCACTGACGTGCGCCCAGCGGACGGGCGTGTCGAGGCGGTCCTCCCCGGCGCGGACGGTGAGTTTCAGCGCCGAGTGCTGGACGAGCGAGGCAAGCGTGGGCGGCATGGCTGGGGACCGTCGGACTTTCGGAAGGGGAATTTCGCCGTCCCGTATGAACGACGTCCTTCAATTCTGCCAGGTTGTCACGTACGCAGGTCGACCAGAAGCGGAGGGGTGTGTTCCCCTCGCACGCCTGTCAGGGACAGTACGGCATGCCCGGGAGGCACGGCGTGGGCGAGGTCGGAGGCGGACCAGCGCTGTCGCTCGACCTCCCGTACCGTCACCGCCTCCGCCGTCGCCGCCTTGCCGGTGACCAGGCGGCGCAGGAAGTGCAGGGCCTTGGTGAGCGGCTCGTCGGAGATGATCTGCCGGTTGGTGACGTCCCGGGTCTGCACCCACTCGGTGCCCCAGGTCTCCGCGAACCGCCCGCCGTCCCAGGGCGCGATCCCCGCGAACGCCATCCGGCACCCCACCGCGCCCAGCAGCGGCCCGCGCAGCGCCTCCGGCACGTCCTCCAGGGTGCGCAGGGCCAGGACGACGCCCGCATGGGCGGAGCGCAGCCGCTGGATGGCGCGTACGGAGTCGGCGGTGATCGTGTACGTGGCGTCGTCCAGGACCAGGCAGGCGAACAGCGACCGGTCCGCCCGGCCCAGGGCCGCCTCGGTGAACTGCGCCAGCAGCAGCCGCGCCACGATCCGGGACGCCTCGGCGTGCCCGCGCTCGGGCAGATCGACGCGCACGCGCAGCGGGTGCTCGATGGCCCGCAGCGAGAACCGGCGCCCTTCCCCGTCCGTACGGAAGAACCGCGCGAAAGCCGGCCGGTCCAGGAACGCGATCCGCTCCGCCAGCAGCACGCCGACATCGTCACCGCGCTCGGCCTGCCGCTCCCGCGCGTCCAGCTCCCGCACCTGCGCCGGGTCGTCCG
Organism: Streptomyces sp. CB03238; assembly: GCF_002099185.1. Taxonomy (NCBI): domain Bacteria; kingdom Bacillati; phylum Actinomycetota; class Actinomycetes; order Kitasatosporales; family Streptomycetaceae; genus Streptomyces; species Streptomyces sp. CB03238. Next base: position 12,350 of record NZ_NBCN01000019.1, read on the forward strand.
CCACCGCCGCGCGCAGCGCGGCCAGCGCCTTGGGCGCCCCGCCGAGCAGCTCGCGCAGCTCCGGTACGGCGGGGAAGTGGCCGTGCGCGGCCCGGTACGGCCCGATCAGCTGGGCCAGGGCCGTGGCCGCCCGGCGGCTGTCCGGCACCAGGTCGCCGACGAGGGCCTCGGCGAGCATCCGGGCGGCCTCGTCGGGGTCGTCGGCGCCGCCGTACAGGTCGAGGTCGTGCGTGGAGTCCGGGCGGCCCACGGAGACGACCACGTCGAAGGCGCCGTCCGGGGCGAGCGCGGTGCCATGGGCAGTCACGGCGACGACGGCGGCGCGGTTGGCGAGGGCCTGGAGGCACAGGGACTCGGTGACCGGCCGGACCAGCCGGACCGTCTTCCCCGACCCGGCGGGCCCGACCGCCAGCAGCGACGTGCCGAGCACGGCCGGCTCCAGGGCGACCCCGGTGGTGCGCCGGGCGTAGGGGTTACGGGGGTGGTCGGCGGCGGTGCCGATCCGCACCTGGGCGGTGGCCAGGTCGTGCGCGGCGGTACGCACGGGCAGGTCGCGCACGCCGGACGGGTGCGCGCACGCGGCGGGCCCATGGGCGCGCACCGCGTCGGTGAACGCGGCCAGCCGGTCCGGGTGGGTCCGTACGCCCTGCCAGGCCCGCCGGATGCGGGCGTAGTCCACATCGCGCAGCGCCCCGGCCCTGGTCGCCTCGGCGAGCCTCTGGGCGGCCTCGGTCAGCCCGGCGTCCCACAGCTCGGGCCAGTCGACGGGGTCGGCGTCCGGGGGCGGCGGCGGGGGCGGGGCGTCCTTCTTCTTGGCGTACCGGCGCCAGATCTCGGGAACGTGGCCGATCCGGGCGAAAAAGACCAGCAGGCCACCGCCGACGACCGCGTAATAGACATAGCTGGCGGTGGCCCACGTCCCCGGCTGCGTACGCCACTCGTCGGGGGTGAGCACCAGCAGCGGCCAGAGCCAGTAGTGGCCCAGGTACCCGTTCCAGAGCAGGGACCACAGGAGCCAGCCGCTGAGCAGGGCGATCACCGCTCCGGCGAACAGCCGCCGCGCGGGCACCGTCTCCGGCTCCTCCTCCGGCCGCGGCCGGTGCCCGAACCGCCACACCCCGGGCTCGGCCGCCGGCCGGGGCGTACGCAGCCACTGCGCGGTGCCGCCGCCGGCGGGCGCGGGGGCGTGCCGGGGCGGGGGCGGCACGGGCGGCTTGCCGACGTGGGTGCGCCGTGCCTCGTACGTACCGTCGGTGTCCATGAACCCCTGCCCCCTGACCAGCCAGGTCCCGCGCGTCTGTGCCCCCGTCAATGTAGTGCCCGAGCCCGCGTGTTGCGGGAACGTCCTGCCGCAAGACGACATACGGCCTTGGGGTGGGGCCGTGCAGGGTCGTCCCCGCAGAGGTTGGCGCCGAAGGCTGGGCTCCCTTGAAGAGAGACCCAAGGCCGCCGGCCTCGAGGAGACGAGCCCGGAGGGGCCACGCCCCCCCACCCACCGGCAGCAAACAGCCCGCACCGATCCACGCAAACGAGCCCACCGGGGCCCCCTATGTCCGTCCCGGACAAGGACACACCCCCCACCACTCCCTAACGGAGCATGCCGCGCCCCCTCCCCCAGCCCTAGCCTGCGGAAGAAAGAGCAGTAGCGTCCGAAAGACCCCACCCCAGGAGCCCCGCATGACCGATATCCCGCAGGAGCGCCGCGTCGTCACCGCCATCCCCGGCCCGAAGTCGCAGGAGCTTCAGGCCCGCCGTCTGTCCACGGTCGCGGGCGGCGTGGGCTCCGTGCTGCCGGTCTTCACGACCCGCGCCGGTGGCGGCATCATCGAGGATGTCGACGGCAACCGCCTCATCGACTTCGGTTCCGGCATCGCCGTGACGTCGGTCGGCGCGTCCGCCGAGGCGGTCGTGCGCCGGGCCAGCGCCCAGCTCCAGGACTTCACGCACACGTGTTTCATGGTCACGCCGTACGAGGGCTACGTCGAGGTCTGTGAGCAGCTCGCCGAGCTGACGCCGGGCGACCACGCCAAGAAGTCCGCGCTGTTCAACAGCGGCGCCGAGGCCGTCGAGAACGCGGTCAAGATCGCCCGCTCGTACACCAAGCGCCAGGCCGTCGTCGTCTTCGACCACGGCTACCACGGCCGTACGAACCTCACGATGGCGCTGACCGCCAAGAACATGCCGTACAAGCACGGCTTCGGCCCGTTCGCGCCCGAGGTCTACCGCGTCCCGGTCGCGTACGGCTACCGCTGGCCCACCGGCGCCGAGAACTGCGGCCCCGAGGCCGCCGCCCAGGCGATCGACCAGATCAGCAAGCAGATCGGCGCCGAGAACGTCGCCGCGATCATCATCGAGCCGGTGCTGGGTGAGGGCGGCTTCATCGAGCCGGCCAAGGGCTTCCTGCCGGCGATCGTGAAGTTCGCCAACGACAACGGCATCGTGTTCGTCGCGGACGAGATCCAGTCCGGCTTCTGCCGTACCGGCCAGTGGTTCGCGTGCGAGGACGAGGGTGTCGTCCCGGACCTGATCACCACCGCCAAGGGCATCGCGGGCGGCCTGCCGCTCGCCGCCGTGACCGGCCGCGCCGAGATCATGGACGCCGTGCACGGCGGTGGCCTGGGCGGCACGTACGGCGGCAACCCGGTGGCCTGCGCCGGCGCGCTCGGGGCGATCGAGACCATGAAGGAGCTCGACCTCAACGGCAAGGCCAAGCGCATCGAGGAGGTCATGAAGGGCCGCCTCGCCGCCATGCAGGAGAAGTACGAGATCATCGGCGACATCCGTGGCCGCGGCGCCATGATCGCGATCGAGCTGGTGAAGGACCCGGCGACCAAGGAGCCGAACCCGGAGGCCGCCGGCGCGCTCGCCAAGGCCTGCCACGCCGAGGGTCTGCTGGTCCTGACCTGTGGCACCTACGGCAATGTGCTGCGCTTCCTGCCGCCGCTGGTCATCGGCGAGGACCTGCTGAACGAGGGCCTGGACATCATCGAGAACGCCTTCGCGGGCGTGTGACGCTGACTCCCGGCGACCGGTTGTGAAGAAGCCGTGGGGGGCCGATGGCGGGATGGAGATCCGCCTGTCGGCCCCCCGTTCTCTGCCGTACGGTTTCTGCAGATGAGAGAAACACCCCGTCCGCAGGCAACTGCGGGCGGCTCCGGGACGGAGCCTCCCCAGCCTCGTCCTGGTCGTGCCCTCGCGCACACCACCGGAGCTTCCGGCTCCGGATCTCCTCACCGATCGGACAGTCGCCCGCCCCACACCCCCCGGGGCGCGCGGCGCACCGGTCCAGGCGGCCGCCCCGGAACCACCCCCCCTGTTCCGGGGCGGCCGGCTCTTTTCTCCCTCCTCGCCGCTGTCCTCTTCGCGGCCATCACCTGGCAGGTCGCCGCCCACGGCCCCCTCGCCCGCCTCGACGAGCGCGCGAGCCGCGCCCTGGTGGGTCACGGCCCCGCCGCCCTGACCGAGTTCCTCGCCGACCTGGGCAACATGCAGGTCGCCCTCCCCGTGCTGGCCGCCGCGATGGCGTACGCGGTGTGGCGCGGCCGCCGCAGCGAGGCGCTGTACGCGGGGCTCGCCATGGCGCTCGTACCGGCCCTGGTCGTACCACTGAAACTGCTCGTGGACCGGGTCGGCCCGCTCACCTCCGAGACCGGCTACTACCCGTCCGGGCACACGGCGACGGCCCTGGTGGCGTACTGCGGCGCGGCGCTGCTGGTGCACCGGCGCCTCCTGCCGGTCGCCGTGCTGCTGACGGTGGGGACGGGCATCGGGCTGGTGCTGCGCGGCTACCACTGGCCGCTGGATGTGCTGGCCAGCGGCTGCCTGTTCGCGACGCTCCTGCCGACAGCACGACGTTTGCATGGATTGTCCTAGTTTGGGCACTTCGTGGCGTACTGCCATCGAAAGGAGCACCACCATGGTCATCCGGAAGCTTCACCAAATGGGCGTGCGCAGCGAGCACGCGTACGTGGCGGCCTTCGCCTCCATCGGCCTCTCCGTCGCCACCTGGATGGGGTCCCTCAAAATGGAGCCCGGCACTGGACTGGCCCGCGCCGACCGGTGGGGGATCTTCGTCGGAGAGTGGGCACCCACGTTCTTCGGCCTCGGGCTCGCCCTCTCCCACTACGAGCAGCACGACGGCACCCTCATCGTCGACACCCGGGAAGTCCGGAGGGAAGCCGCCTAGGCGCGGCGTAACCTCCATCAGCGGTCCTCATGGGGCCGTGCCCGTCGGCCCGCCCGGCCCGCCGCCTCGTGCATCGCCAGCTCCAGGAGCGCCGGGTCGTTGAGCGTGCCGCTGCCGTCCGGCACCACCAACCAGCGGGCCGCACCCGTCGCCCGTCCCGGGTACGGGACGACGATCCAGGTGCCGCGGCCGGCGGCCCGCATCCCGGTGCCGACCCAGCGGGCGGCGGTGCCCACGGGGACGAAGAAACCCAGGCGCGCCTCACCGGTCTCGGCGAGCAGTACCGGACCCGGCCGGTCGACGAGCCGGCACAGGACGTCGAGGGTGGCGTGGCCGAGCTCGGCCGGAGTGATCAGCACGTCCCAGCGCCGGCCGGCGGGCAGGAGCGCGACCCCGAGGGGGTTGCGCTCCCACTCCCACCGGCAGGCGGCGGGATCCGGCGCCACCGCTGCCAGCCACTCCACCGCGGCCCTGTCCGCCGAACCAGTCATCGCCCGCCGCCTCCATGTCCGTGTCTGTGACTGCCCCGGCGGGCAGTGCGTTCACACGGGGAGAGAGGGGTCCGCGTGGATCATTACGCGGCTGGGGCACCGGCGTGGTGGTGAACGGGGTCGGCGGGGGCGCTCACCGGGCGCATTCGGATGACGATCAGCTGTCGAAGCCGAGCCCGAGCCGGTCCATCGCCTTCAGCCACAGGTTCCGGCGGCCCCCGTTGGCGTCGGCCCGGGCCAGGGACCACTTGGTCAGCCCGATGCCCGCCCAGGCGATGGGCTCCGGCGGGAAGGGGAGCGGCTTGGTGCGCACCATCTCCAGCTCCGTACGCTCGGTCCGCTCGCCCGACAGCAGGTCGAGCATCACGTCCGCCCCGAACCGCGTCGCGCCCACACCGAGCCCCGTGAAGCCCGCCGCGTAGGCGACCCGTCCCCCATGGGCCGTGCCGAAGAACGCCGAGAAGCGGGAGCAGGTGTCGATGGCGCCGCCCCAGGCGTGGCTGAACCGGACGCCCTCCAGTTGCGGGAAGCAGCGGAAGAAGTGCTCGGCGAGCTTCAGGTACGTCTCGGGCCGGTGGTCGTGCTCGGGGCTGACCCGTCCGCCGAACGGATAGATGGCGTCGTAACCGCCCCATAGGATCCGGTTGTCGGCGGAGAGCCGGAAGTAGTGGAACTGGTTGGCGCTGTCGCCGAGGCCCTGGCGGTTCTTCCAGCCGATCGACTCCAGCTGATCGTCCGTCAGCGGCTCGGTCATCAGGGCGTAGTCGTAGACGGGGACCGTGTAGGCGCGTACGCGCTTGACGAGGGACGGGAAGACGTTGGTACCGAGCGCGACCTGCCGGGCGAAAACCCGCCCATAGGGCGTGCGTACGGCCATTCCGGCACCCGCGCGGGCGAGCTCAAGGCCCCGGGTGTTCTCGTAGACGCGTACGCCGAGGTCGACGCAGGCCTGCTTGAGGCCCCACGCCAGCTTGGCCGGGTGCAGCATGGCGACGCCGCGCCGGTCCCACAGCCCGCCCAGGAAGGTGGGCGAGTCGACCTGGGCGCGTACGGCGTCCCGGTCGAGGAGTTCCAGGTGGCCGGCGAGGCCGAGGCGGTCGGCCTCCTCGTACACCTCGGTCAGCTCGGCCATCTGGTGGGGTTCGGTGGCGACGTCGATCTCGCCGGTGCGTTCGAAGTCGCAGTCGATGCCGTACGCGGAGACGGCCGCTTCGATGGCGTCGAGGTTGCGGATGCCCAGCTCTTCGAGCTTCGCCAGCTCGTCGGGCCAGCGGGCGAGCCCGTTGCCGAAGCCGTGGGTGAGGGAGGCGGCGCAGAAGCCGCCGTTGCGGCCGGAGGCGGCCCAGCCCGCCTCCCGGCCCTCGATGAGGACGACGTCCCGCGCGGGGTCCCGCTCCTTGGCGAGGAGCGCGGTCCACAGGCCGCTGTAGCCGCCGCCGACGACCAGCAGGTCGCAGTGCTCGGTGCCGGTGAGGGCGGGCAGAGCGGCCGGCTTGCCCGGGTCTTCCAGCCAGAAGGGGACGGGCTGGGCGTCCGAGAGTGATTGTGCAGCAGTACGCATGGCAGCTGGGGCCATGGTTTCCAACTCCTATCGGAACTCACGAGATGGTTGTGCGCTTGCGCCGGTTGGCCGCGACCTGACCGGCGACCACCACCAGGACCGCGATGACGAACATCGCCGTGCCGATGACGTTGATCTGTACGGGCGTGCCGCGCTGCGCCGAGCCCCACACGAACATGGGGAAGGTCACGGTGGAGCCCGCGTTGAAGTTGGTGATGATGAAGTCGTCGAACGACAGGGCGAAGGCGAGCAGCGCGCCGGCGGCGATGCCGGGCGCGGCGATGGGCAGGGTGACCCGCAGGAAGGTCTGCACGGGCCCCGCGTACAGGTCCCGGGCGGCCTCCTCCAGGCGCGGGTCCATGGACATCACCCGCGCCTTGACCGCCGTCACGACGAAGCTCAGGCAGAACATGATGTGGGCGATGAGGACCGTCCAGAAGCCCAGCGGGGTGCCCATGTTGAGGAAGAGCGTGAGCAGGGAGGCGGCCATGACGACCTCGGGCATCGCCATCGGCAGGAAGATCAGCGAGTTGATCGTGCCGCGCGCCCGGAAGCGGTAGCGGACGAGCGCGAAGGCGATCATCGTGCCGAGCGCGGTGGCGCCGAGCGTCGCCCAGGCGGCGATCTGCAGGGACAGCGTGAGCGAGCCGCACAGGTCGGCGACGCCGCAGGGGTCCCGCCAGGCGTCGGTGGAGAACTCGCGCCAGGAGTAGTTGAAGCGCCCCGCCGGCTTGTTGAACGAGAACACCATGACGACGATGTTCGGCAGGATCATGTACGCGAGGGTCAGCAGACCCGCTATGGCGACGAGGTTCTTGCGGAGCCAGCGCATCAGACCAGGTCCTCCGTTCCGGCCCGGCGGATGTAGACGGTGACCATGATCAGCACGATGGCCATCAGGATGAAGGACAGCGCGGCCGCCGTCGGGTAGTCCAGCACCCGCAGGAACTGCGACTGGATGACGTTGCCGACCATCTTGGTGTCGGTCGAGCCGAGCAGCTCGGCGTTGACGTAGTCGCCGCTCGCGGGGATGAAGGTGAGCAGCGTCCCGGAGACCACGCCCGGCATGGACAGCGGGAAGGTCACCTTGCGGAAGGTGGTGGCGGGCGAGGCGTACAGGTCCTTGGCGGCCTCGTGGAGCCGTCCGTCGATCCGCTCCAGCGAGGTGTAGAGCGGCAGGATCATGAAGGGCAGGAAGTTGTACGTGAGGCCGCAGACCACCGCCATGGGCGTGGCCAGGACGCGGTCTCCCTGGGTCCAGCCCAGCCAGTTGGTGACGTCCAGGACGTGCAGCGCGTCCAGGGCGCCGACGACCGCGCCGCCGTCCGCGAGGATCGTCTTCCACGCCAGCGTACGGATGAGGAAGCTGGTGAAGAACGGCGCGATGACCAGGACCAGGAGCAGGTTTCGCCAGCGGCCCGCCTTGAAGGCGATGAGGTAGGCGAGCGGGTAGCCGAGCAGCAGACACAGGAAGGTGGCGGTTCCGGCGTACACCAGGGACCGGACGAACTGCGGCCAGTACTCGGTGAACGCCTCCCAGTAGGTCTGGAAGTGCCAGGTGACCTGGAAACCCTGCTCCAGGGAACCGGTCTGCACGGACGTGGAGGCCTGGTAGACCATCGGCAGCGCGAAGAAGACGAGCAGCCAGAGGATGCCGGGCAGGAGCAGCCAGTACGGGACGAGCCGCTTGCGGGTGGCCGGCTTCCGTACGACCGGCTGGTCCGGCGCGGGCGGTGCGGGTGGTGCTTCGGTGATCGTCACGCGGCGTCCTCCACCTTTTCCACGCCCGCGTCGATGTCCTGGGCGGCGTCCAGGCCGAAGGTGTGCGCCGGGTTCCAGTGCAGGACGACCTCGGCGCCGGGGGTGAGGCGGGTGTCGCGCTCGACGTTCTGCTCGTACACCTGGAGGGCGGTGCCGGCGGGGCTGTCCACGACGTACTGGGTGGAGACGCCGATGAAGGAGGTGTCGACGATCCGGCCGGCGACCCTGTTGCGCCCGTCGGGGATCGCGCCCGCGTCGTCGGCGTGAGCGAGCGTGATCTTCTCCGGGCGGATGCCGACGAGCAGCTTGCCGCCGGTGCGGGTGTCGGCGGAGCACCGGTCCGCGGGCAGCCGCAGCTTGCCGCCGCCGGCCGTGACGGTGACGTCCGAGCCGGCCCCCACCACCTCGGCCTCGATGAGGTTGGACGTGCCCAGGAAGTTGGCGACGAAGGTGGTGCGCGGGTTCTCGTAGAGGTCGGCGGGCGCGCCGAGCTGCTCGACACGGCCGCCGTTCATCACCGCGACCGTGTCGGCCATCGTCATGGCCTCCTCCTGGTCGTGGGTGACGTGGACGAAGGTGATGCCGACCTCCGTCTGGATGCGCTTGAGCTCCAGTTGCATCTGGCGGCGCAGCTTGAGGTCGAGGGCGCCGAGCGGCTCGTCGAGGAGGAGCACCTGGGGGTGGTTGATGAGCGCGCGGGCGACGGCGACGCGCTGCTGCTGGCCGCCGGAGAGCTGGTGCGGCTTGTGGCCCGCCTTGTCACCGAGCTGGACGAGGTCGAGCATGTCGCCGACCTGCTTCTTGACGGACTTGACGCCGCGGCGGCGCAGGCCGAAGGCGACGTTCTCGTAGATGTTCAGGTGCGGGAAGAGGGCGTACGACTGGAAGACGGTGTTGACGGGCCGCTTGTACGGGGGCAGGTCGGTGACGTCCTTGTCGCCTAGGTGGACGGTGCCCGTGGTGGGCTCCTCCAGGCCGGCGATCATGCGCAGGGTGGTGGTCTTGCCGCAGCCGGACGCGCCGAGGAGGGCGAAGAAGGAGCCCTGTGGGACGGTCAGGTCGAGGGGGTGGACGGCGGTGAAGGAGCCGTACGTCTTGCTGATGCCGGAGAGGCGGACGTCGCCGCCGGTGGCGCTGTGCGTGTCAGTCATGGGTGGCGATCCCAGGGGGTGTCGAGGGCGGACGGCGGTGGTGCTCAGGCACCGATGAGCTTGGCGAACTTCTCCTCGTACGCCGTCTCTTCCTCACTGGTCAGGGAGCGGAAGGCGCGGGACTTCGCGGCCATCGCCTTGTCCGGGAGGATCAGGGTGTTCGACGCCAGCGCGGGGTCGATCCGGCTGAGTTCTTCGCGTACGCCCTCGACGGGGCAGACGTAGTTGATGTACGCGGCGAGCCGGGCGGCGTTGGGAAGCTCGTAGTAGTAGTCGATGAGCTTCTCGGCGTTGGTCTTGTGCCGGGCCTTGGCGGGCACCAGGAGGTTGTCGCTGGAGGTGATGTAGCCGGCGTTGGGGATCGCGAACTGGATGTCGGGGTTGTCGGCCTGGAGCTGGATGACGTCTCCGGCCCAGGCGAGGCAGGCGGCGATGTCGCCCTTGGCGAGGTCGCCGGTGTAGTCGTTGCCGGTGAAGCGGCGGATCTGCTGGGTGTCGACGGCCTTCTGGAGGCGGCCGAGGGCCGCGTCGAAGTCCGCGTCGGTGAACTTACCCGGGTCCTTGCCCATGTCGATCAGCGTCATGCCGACCGAGTCGCGCATCTCCGACAGGAACGCGACCCGCCCCTTGAGCTTGGGGTCGTCCAGGAGCTGGGTGACGGAGTCGACCTTGCGGCCCCCGGTCGCCTTGGTGTTGTACGCGATGACCGTGGAGATGCCCGTCCAGGGGTAGGAGTGGGCGCGGCCCGGGTCCCAGTCGGGGCGGCGGAACTGGGAGGACAGGTTCGCGTACGCGTGGGGGAGGTTGGCCGGGTCGAGTTTCTGCGCCCAGCCGAGGCGGATGATGCGGGCGGCGAGCCAGTCGGTGACGCAGATCAGGTCGCGGCCGGTGTCCTGGCCGGCGGCGAGCTGCGGCTTGACCTTGCCGAAGAACTCGACGTTGTCGTTGATGTCCTCGGTGTACTTGACCTTGATCCCGGTGCGCCTGGTGAACGCCTCCAGGGTGGGGCGGGACTTCTCGTCGTCGCTGATGTCGATGTACTGGGTCCAGTTGGAGAAGCTGAGCTGCTTCTCCTTGGCCGAGTAGTCGGTGGAGGCGGGGCCGTCACCCTCCCGCTCGGCGGGCGGGATGCCACACGCGCTCAGGCCGGCCATGCCGCCGACCGCGAGCGCGCCGACGCCCGTGGCGCGCAGCATGGAACGGCGGGTGAGGGCGCCTCTGCCGTTCGTCAGGCTGCGCCGCATCGCGGCGAGCTGTGCCGCGGACAGGCTGTCGGGCTCGTACTGCTCCATGCGCTGTGCCTTTCGGTGCGGGCCGTTACGGGTTACCGGGCCTGCTGTCGGTCCCCGAAGATCGTGCGGTGCCAGTCCTTCCGGACGACCGCCGTGTTGTCGTACATCACATGCTTGACCTGCGTGTACTCCTCGAAGGAGTACGTTGACATGTCCTTTCCGAACCCGGACGCCTTGTAGCCGCCGTGCGGCATCTCGCTGATGATCGGGATGTGGTCGTTGACCCAGACGCAGCCCGCCTGGATCTCGCGGGTGGCGCGGCCTGCGCGGTAGACGTCACGGGTCCAGGCGGAGGCGGCGAGGCCGTAGGGCGTGTCATTGGCGAGGGCCAGGCCCTCGTCGTCGCTGTCGAAGGGCAGGACGACGAGGACGGGGCCGAAGATCTCCGCCTGGACGATCTCGCTGTCCTGGGGCGCGCCGGTGATGAGGGTGGGGCGGTAGTAGGCGCCGTCGTTGTGGGGCGCCACGCCGCCGGTGACGACGGTGGCGTACGCGCGGGCGCGGTCGACGAAGGCGGCCACGCGGTCGCGCTGGGCGTGGCTGATGAGGGGGCCGAGGTCGGTGTCCTCCTGGAACGGGTCACCGATGCGGACCGTCGCCATCAGGTCGGCGACGCCGGAGACGAACGCGTCGTACAGCGGGCGCTGGACGTACGCGCGCGTGGCGGCGGTGCAGTCCTGGCCGGTGTTGATGAGCGCGCCGGCGACCGCGCCGTGGACGGCGGCCTCCAGGTCGGCGTCGTCGAAGACGACGAAGGGTGCCTTGCCGCCGAGTTCCAGGTGGAGGCGCTTGACGGTGGCGGTGGCGATCTCGGCGACGCGCTTGCCGACGGCGGTGGAGCCGGTGAAGGACGTCATGGCGACGTCGGGGTGCCCGACGAGGTGCTCGCCGGCTTCCTTTCCGGCCCCGGTGACGATGTTGACGACCCCGTCGGGGATGCCGGCGTCGGTCGCCGCCTGCGCGAACATCAGCGAGGTGAGCGGGGTGAGTTCGGCGGGCTTGAGGACGATCGTGTTGCCGGCGGCGATGGCCGGCAGGACCTTCCAGGCGGCCATCTGGAGGGGGTAGTTCCAGGGTGCGATCGAGCCGATGACGCCGATGGGTTCGCGGCGGACGTACGAGGTGTGGTCGCCGCTGTACTCGCCGGCCGACTGGCCCTGGAGGTGGCGGGCGGCCCCCGCGAAGAAGGCGGTGTTGTCGACCGTGCCCGGCACGTCGAACTCGCGCGTCAGCTTGATGGGCTTGCCGCACTGGAGGGACTCCGCGTGCGCGAAGTCCTCGGCGTGTTCTGCCAGTTGGGCGGCGAACCGGTGCATCGCGTCGGAGCGCTCGCCCGGTGTCGCGCCCGCCCAGCCGGGCAGCGCGGCGCGGGCGGCGGCGACGGCCGCGTCCACGTCGGCGGTCGCGGCGAGTTCGTACGTGAGGACGTCCTCGCCGGTCGCGGGATCGACGACGGTGTGGCCGCGCCCCGAGGTACCGGGCCGCAGCTGCCCGTCGATGTACTGCGCCCCGGCCGCGAAGCGGTCGAGTTCCTGGAAGCGGTTGCCCATGACGCTCTCCGTTGTCCCGGCTCGAATTGACTGCCGATCCTGACAGAGGAGGTTCGGGGCAACAAGGGATTCCGTTGTTGCCTTTTGGTTACGCGACGGAATCGGTCGACCATGTGTCGGGTGGGCGCGGGTATCTCGGTACGGAGTGTCAGTGGCGACTGCCAGACTGGCGTGCATGGAGAAGATCCACGAGCTGATCGAGCAGGTCAGCAGGGGTGAGCGAGTGAAGTTCCTGCACTTCTGGGGGCACACGCCGAGGCGGGACGGGACGCTCGGGGCGAGCTGCCTGAGCCAGTGGTGGCCGTCGCCGTTCACGGTCGACGGCGTGGAGTACGCGACGGCGGAGCACTGGATGATGGCGGCCAAGGCCCGGCTCTTCGGCGACGCGGACGCCGAGCGGCAGGCCATCGAGGCGCCGAACCCGGCGCTCGCGAAGAAGGCGGGCCGGCTGGTGCGCGGCTTCGACGAGACGATATGGAAGCGGGAGCGGTTCGGGATCGTGGTGGCGGGCAGCGAGCACAAGTTCGCGGCGGACGCCGAGCTGCGGGCGTTCCTGCTGTCGACGGGCGACCGCGTGCTGGTGGAGGCGAGCCCCATGGACCGCGTCTGGGGCATCGGCCTCGCCGCCGACGACGAGCGCGCCCACGACCCGGCCCGCTGGCGGGGCCTGAACCTCCTGGGCTTCGCCCTGATGCAGGCACGGGCGACGCTACGGGCGGCGGCGGTTGGCTGAAGCCCCGTTGCGGGCAGTCGCTCCGCCGGGCCCGGCCCTCCGTTGCGGGCGGTCGCGCGGGGCCCCGGCCCCCCGTTGCGGGCAGCCACTCCGCGGGGCCCGGCCCCCCTTGTGGGCAGTCGCTCCGCAGAGCGGGACGGGTGGGCACAACGGGACGGGGCGGTGCCCCTTCCCGGTTCGCCCTGGGGCGGTGCCCTTTCCGGGCGGGCGGCCACCACCGGTGGGGGTGGGGCGTGGCCCCTCCGGGCTCGTCTATCCCCAGAGGGGCACCCCCACGAGGCCGGCGACTTTGGGCCCCGGCACGGGAGCCGTAACGGCGCCGCCAACCTGTGCGGGGACGACCCTGCACGGCCCCACCCCGGTCGTACGCCGACTGCGGGCGGGTTCCGGCCGTTGCGGGCAGTCGTTCCGCAGACGGAACGGGGTTCGGGGCGGAGCCCCGGGAGACGGGTCAGCGGTGGGACACCAGCGACGTGTCGAAGGGGTCGGCGCCGTGCTCTTCCTCGTAGGTGTCGGTGTTCCCATGCGTCACGATCATCCAGATCGCGAAGGCCAGGAACGCGCCGCTGACCACGATCCCCACCGCGCCCAGGATGACGCCCGCGAGGGCCATGCCGTGGTTGGTGGCCTCACCGCGCTGGGCCTTCTTGCGGCCGATGATGCCGAAGATCAGCGCCAGGATGCCGAGGATGACGCCCAGGCCGTACAGGCAGAAGACGACCACCGAGACGATGCCGAGGACCAGCGCGGCGATGCCCATGCCGTTGGAGGGGACCTGCTGCCAGCCGGGCTGGACGTAGCCGGGGTAGCCGGGATAGCCGTACCCCCCGGTGGGCGTCGTGGGGGCGGGGTAGCCGTACGGGGTGGACTGGGCGGGGCCGCCCGGGGCTGTCGGGGGCGGCGGGAGCTCGCCGCCGGTCCCGGGTATGGAGGTCATCGTCGGCTGGTCGTGCACGCCCGGCGGGGGCTGGTACGGCGGCGGCTGGGGCGGCCGGCTCTCCGGCGGAGCCCACGGATCGTTCGGATCGCTCATCTCTGGCATGGGCCTCCCCCATCGTGTCCGGTCATGCTAACGGCCGCCCTACGATGATCCCTGACCAGGTGTACCGCACATGGAGGACCCCGATGACCGATCTGCACCCCTTCATCGCGGGGCTGCCCAAGGCCGAACTGCACGTCCACCATGTCGGTTCGGCCTCCCCCCGGATCGTCGCCGAGCTGGCGGCCCGCCACACCGACTCGAAGGTGCCCACCGACCCCGAGGCGCTCGTCGACTACTTCACCTTCACGGACTTCGCGCACTTCATCGAGGTCTATCTGTCGGTGGTGGACCTGATCAGGACCCCGGAGGACGTGCGGCTGCTGACGTACGAGGTGGCCCGCGACATGGCGCGGCAGAACATCCGGTACGCGGAGCTGACCGTCACGCCCTTCAGTTCCACCCGGCGCGGCATCGACGAGAAGGCGTTCATGGCGGCCATCGAGGACGCCCGGCTCGCCGCCGAGAGCGAGCTCGGCGTCATCCTGCGCTGGTGCTTCGACATCCCCGGCGAGGCCGGCCTGGAGGCCGCCGAGGAGACCGCGCGGCTGGCGGTGGACCTGCGGCCCGAGGGCCTGGTGTCGTTCGGGCTGGGCGGCCCCGAGATCGGCGTACCGCGCCCGCAGTTCAAGCCGTACTTCGACCGGGCCATCGCGGCGGGCCTGCACTCGGTGCCGCACGCGGGCGAGACGACCGGTCCGCAGACCGTCTGGGACGCCCTGACCGAGCTGCGCGCCGAGCGCATCGGCCACGGCACCAGCTCCACCCGGGACCCGGAGCTGCTGGCGCACCTGGCGGAGCACCGCATCGCGCTGGAGGTGTGCCCGACGTCCAACATCGCCACCCGGGCGGTCCTGGACATCGACGCGCACCCGGTCAAGGAGATGGTCGCCGCCGGGGTGCTGGTGACCATCAACTCCGACGACCCGCCGATGTTCGGCACCGACCTCAACAACGAGTACGAGGTCGCCGCCCGGCTGCTGGAGCTGGACGAGCGGGGCGTCGCCGACCTCGCCAAGAACGCCGTGGAGGCGTCGTTCCTGGACACGGCCGGCAAGGCGAGGATCGCCGACGAGATCGACCGTTACACCACCGAGTGGCTGCGCCGCTGATGCGCCCCGTCACCGTGGTGGCGCACCGGGGCGACCCGTACCGCGTCCGGGAGAACACGCTCGCGTCGCTCCGCTCGGCGCTGGCACGGGGGGCGGACGCGGTCGAGATCGACGTACGGCTCACCCGCGACGGCGTCCCGGTCCTGTTGCACGACGAGTCGCTGAAGCGCCTGTGGGGCATCGACCGGCCGCTCGCGCACGTGACGCTGGAGGAGCTGCGGGGGCTGACCGGCGCGGAGGGCGTGCCGACCCTGGGCGAGGCGCTGGACGCGGTCGGCGGCCACCGGGTGATGATCGACCTGCCGGGTGCCACGGAGCGGTCGGTGCGCACCATCGTCGGCACCGTCCACGAGTGCGGCGCCGGCGACCGCGTGTACTACTGCTCCAGTGCCGCGGCCATGCTGCTCGTCCGGGCCGCCGACCCCGGCGCCGAGATCGCCCTGACGTGGACGACGCTCGCTCCGCCGCGTCCGGTGCTGCTGGAGGCGGTGGGGCCGCGCTGGCTCAACTACCGTTTCGGGCTGGTCAGTCGGGCGCTGGCGGACCGCGTGCACCGGGACGGGCTGCTCGTTTCCGCGTGGACGGCCGACACGCGCAGGACCATGCGTAGGCTGATCGCGGACGGGGTGGACTCGATCACCACCAACCGCGTGGACGCGCTGAGCGCCGTACTGAGGGGGACGGGGAGATGAGGATCCGCACCGACATCGCGCACGACGCCCGCGTCTGGAACTACTGGCTGGGCGGCAAGGACGACTACCCCGTGGACCGCGCGGCCGGCGACCGGGCGATGGAGTCCTGGAACAAGAACACCACGCCGCCGATCACCGCGCGCAGCCGGGCGGAGTTCGCGTCGTTCCTGGACGGCCTGGAGGTCCTGGAGCCGGGCATCGTGTCGTGCGCGAGCTGGCGGTTCGCGGCGGTGACGGAGGTGGCGCAGTTCGGCGCGGTCGCCCGCAAGCCGTGACCGGCGCGGCCGGCCGGGTCGGCGGGGCGCGGGCCGGGAGCCGGGCCGGGGCCCGTGCGGCCCGTGCGGCCCGTGCGGCCCGTGGGTGGGCCAGGACGCGCGCGTCCCGCGGCTGGGCTCGCGTGGCCCGTCCATGGGCCGTGGACATCGGCCTCGCGCTGCTGGTGCAGGCCGCGATGACCATGCCGTTCGTCCTGCCGCGCGACCCCCGGCTGCCGGAGGCGACCTGGGCGGCGTACGGGCTGACGACGCTGACCGTGCTGCCGCTGGTCTGGCGCCGCCGCGCACCGCTGGCCGTGCTGGCGGCGATCCTCGCGGCCAGTGCGCTGTACGAGCTCGCGCTCGACGGGCCGGGGCAGCCGCTGCCGTACACCGGGCTCGTCATCGTGTACACGATCGCGGACCTCTCGCCGTCCCGGAAGCGGATGGGGGTGCTGCTGCTCCTGCCGGTGGTCGTGGCCGTGTCGGTGTGGCTCAACACCCGGTCGGCCAAGGAGCTGACCTTCTCCCTCTTCGTGTTCGGCGCGGCCTACGCGTTCGGGCGGCTCGCCGACACCCGGCGGCGGGCGAACCGCGTGGAGGCCGAGCAGGCCGCCGCCCGCGAAAGGGCCCGGATCGCCCGGGAGATGCACGACATCCTGTCGCACGCGGTGAGCCTGATGATCGTGCAGGCGGAGGCGGGTCCGGTCGCGGTCCGTACGGCCCCGGAGCGGGCGGAGGCGGCGTTCGACGCGATCTCCGGGACGGGCCGGGACGCGATGGCGCAGTTGCGCCGGATGCTGGGGGTTCTGCGGGAGACGGACGACGCCCCACGCGCACCGCAGCCGGACACGGCACAGTTGCCCGGCCTGCTGGAGCGCGTGCGGAGCAGTGGTCTCGACGTCGCGTACGAAGTGACGGGCACCGCGCGGCCGCTGCCGCCGGACCTGGCGGCGACGGTGTACCGGGTGGCGCAGGAGGCGCTGACGAACACGGTCAAGCACGCGGCGGCGCGGACGGCCACCGTGCGACTCGCCTATGGGGAGGACCGATTGGAGATGACGGTGACGGATGACGGGTGCGGGCCCACGGGCGGGGGCGGCGGTCATGGGCTGGTCGGCCTGCGTGAGCGGGCGGCGGCGCACGGCGGGAGCGCGGTGTGCGGGCCGGGGCCCGGCGGGCGCGGGTTCCGGGTCGCGGTGACGCTGCCCCTGGGGGCGCGGTGACGATCCGGGTGGTGGTGGCCGACGACCAGGAGCTGGTGCGCAGCGGCTTCGCGATGATCCTGGACGCCCAGCCGGACATCGAGGTGGTCGCCGAGGTGGGCGACGGCGCCCTGGCGGTCGACGCGGTGCGGCGGCACGGCCCGGACGTGGCGCTGCTGGACATCCGGATGCCCGTCATGGACGGCATCGAGGCGTGCCGGGCGATCGGGGGTGACTGCCGGACGGTGATGCTGACGACCTTCGACTCCGACGAGTACGTGTACGAGGCGCTGCACGCGGGTGCGAGCGGGTTCCTGCTGAAGGACGTGCGGCGCGACGACCTGGTGCACGCGGTGCGGGTGGTGGCGCGTGGTGACGCGCTGCTCGCGCCGTCCGTGGCGCGCCGGCTGGTCGAGGAGTACACGGCGCGCGGTGCCCGCCGCCGGGACGACGTACGGCTCGACGCGCTCACCGCCCGCGAGCGCGAGACGCTGCTCCTGCTGGGGCGGGGCCTGTCCAACGCGGAGATCGCCGCCGAGTTCGTCGTCAGTGAGCACACCGTCAAGACGCATGTCGGCAACGTGCTGTCCAAGCTGGGCCTGAGGGACCGCGTCCAGGCGGTGATCTGCGCGTACGAGACGGGCCTGATCGCCGCCGGGGATCCCCCGCGCGGGGGAGGACGGCCCGGCGGATGATCCCCCGCTCCGGCGATCCGGCCGGGGCGCCCGGTCGCCAGGATGGGAGCCGTCCGAACAACGGCCACCAGCCCAGGAGTTGACCATGAACGCACGTATCCGTGCCGTCCTCGCCGCCGCGCTCGTACTCGGCGTGGCGGCGGGCCCCCTCACCGTCCCGGCGAGCGCGCACGGCCCGGCCGTCTCCCGCACGCAGACCGGCCCGGACGCCCAGGCCCTGCGCGCCGCGCTCGCGGGGCTGCCGGACGCCGACGCGACGGCCGCCCTCGTCCGGGTCGGCGGGGCCGGCGGCACCTGGCGCGGCAGCGCGGGCGTCCACGACCTGGGGAGCGGCCGCCCGGCGGACCCGGATGCCCGCTTCCGCGCCGGTTCGGTGACGAAGGTGTTCACGGCCGCCGTGGTGCTCCAGCTCGCCGGCGAGGGCAGGGTGGACCTCGGCGGTCACGTACGGGACTACCTGCCGGACGTCATCCCGGCCGCGTACGACGGGGTCACCGTGCGGCAGCTGCTCGACCACACGCACGGGCTGCCGGACGGCGATTTCCCCGGGACGGACATCCACGACTGGTACGCCCACCGCTTCGACGTCCACGATCCGCGCCGGATCGTCGCCTCGGCGACCGCCAAGAAGCGGGTCGCGCCGCCCGGGGCGGTGCAGCGGTACAGCAACATCGGCTACACCGTCGCCGGGCTGCTGGTGGAGCGGGTCACGGGTGACACGTACGCGAACCAGGTCACCCGCCGGATCCTGCGGCCGCTGGGGCTGAGGGGGACCTACTTCCCGGGAGTGTCGCCGAGGATCCGTGGCCCGCACAACCACGGCTACCAGGTCTTCCCGATGCCCGACGGCACGACCGAGCTGCGCGATGTGACGGTGTGGGGCGTGACGGACGGCTGGGCGGCCGGTGACCTCGTCTCGACGACCGCCGATCTGGAGCGCTTCCTGCGCGCGCTGTTCACGGGCGAGGTGGTGCGCGGCCCGCTGCTGAAGGAGATGTTCACCGTCCCGGCCGGTGTGCCGGGCGCGACGATGAGCGTGGGACTCCAGCGGTACGAGGTCGGGGACGGCCGCGTCCTGTGGCTGAAGACCGGCGGCCGCTGGGGCTACAACACGGTGATCGCGGCCACCGAGGACCTCTCCCGCACCCTGGTGTACTCGGTGAACTCCACCGACGCGAAGGGCAAGGGGATGAACCCGGTGGCCGAGCGGATCATGCGGGCAGCGTTCGCGCGCTGAGCACCGGCGCGGTCAGCGCCTCCAGGCGCTTGATCATGCGGCGTACGACGAGCAGCGGGATCACCCCGAAGACCCCGAAGGACATGTCGATCACCGACCACCAGAAGGGGATGCCCCGGATGGGACCGCAGATCAGGGCGAGCGGGATGATCCCGGCGCAGGCGATCATGCCGAAGTCGATCACCCAGATGTTGCGTACGGGGTCGCGGTAGGGCCCGTAGAAGGCGACGGCGATGACGAGGTGCGCGAAGGCGAGCCAGTCGGTCCCGTACAGGAGGAACGGGTAGTTCTGGTCGGCGGTGTCGAGGCCGGCGCGTACGCGCTCGATCCACTCCTGGAGGCCGGGGAAGGCGTCGGCGGCGGGGGACGCCCAGCCGTTCAGGGCGTCCTCGACGAGGTGCAGTTCGGTGACGAGCGGGAAGGCCGTCGCACCGCTGAGCACCAGACAGACGATGAAAACGGCCAACCACACACGTATACGCCGCAGAAGGGCGCGGGTCTCGCTCATGCCCGCAGCGTACGACCGTGCCCGTCCGCCCTCCGCGCCGGTACCGGTCCGGCACTGTGCGAAGATCCGACGGTGCATCCGATCAGCGCTGAAGACCCCGCCTGGATAGGCCCTTACCGCCTCCTCGGACTCCTGGGCGAAGGCGGAATGGGCCGTGTCTATCTCGCGCGCAGCGAGGGCGGCCGGACCGTAGCCGTGAAGCTGATCCTCCGTCAGCTCACCCAGGACGGCGAGTTCCGGCAGCGGTTCGCCCAGGAGGTGGCCGCGGCGCGGAGGGTCGGTGGACGGTGGACCGCGCCGGTGCTGGACGCCGACACCGGCGCCGCGATGCCCTGGGTGGCGACCGGTTACATCCCGGGCCCCGCCCTGTCGGAGGTGGTGGACAAGGACCACGGGCCGCTGCCCGACACGTCCGTACGCGCCCTGGCGAGCGGGTTGTCACAGGCGCTGGAGGCCATCCACTCCGTGGGGCTGGTGCACCGCGACCTGAAGCCCTCCAACGTCCTGCTGACGGTGGACGGTCCGCGGGTGATCGACTTCGGCATCGCCCGCGCGCTGGACGCGCACAGTGCGGCGGGCGATGTACGGACCCGCACGGGCGCCGTGGTCGGTTCGCCCGGGTTCATGTCGCCCGAGCAGGTGCGCGGCGAGGGCATCACACCCGCGTCGGACGTGTTCTGCCTGGGCACGGTACTCGCGTACGCGGCGACGGGACGTATGCCGTTCGGGAGCGCCGACAGCGGCGTCCACAGTCTGCTGTACCGGATCGTGCAGGAGGAGCCGGACCTGGCGGGTGTGCCGCAGAGGCTGGCCGGGCTCGTCAGGGCCTGCCTGATCAAGGACCCGGCGGGCCGGCCGTCGGTCGCGGAGCTGGTCGAGGCGACCCGGGACGCCGAACCCACGGGGGCCTGGCTGCCCGGCGCGCTGCTCGCGCAGCTCGGGCAGCGGGCGGCGCGGCTGCTGGACACGGAGGTACCCGCGTCGGCCCACGCGCCGGCGCCGCAGCAGCCGCACGCGGGACTGCCGCAGACGGGACTGCCGCACGCGGGACTGCCGCAGACGGGACTGCCGTACGCGCCCACGGCGTTCCAGACGCCGCCTCCGGCGCCTCACCCGTATCCGTACGCCCAGCCGCATCTCGTACCGCCGAGCGTCGTCGGTCCGGCGAGTGGCCGGTCCGGGGGCGGTGGGCGGGTGGCACTGATCGTCCTGAGCATCGTCATCGGGCTGCCGGTGATGGGCGTCTTCCTGCTGTTCATGATCGGCCTGCTGGCCGGCGACGACGAGCCGCCCGAGGTCCACGAGGTCGCCGGCGCCGTACCGGACGCGTACCTCGGCGCCTGGGAGGGCGTGATGAAGGCGGGTCCGGAGGGCGAGTTCCAGGGGCGCTTCGACATCGTCCAGGGCGAGAAGGACACGGTGGTCGCCACGGTCACCTACACGCTCCCTCACGCGCTCTGCCAGGACCGCGCTCCGCTGCTGACCGCCGACGACGAGAAGATCGTCCTGGGCGGGGGCGGCAGGACAAAGAGCGTGCCGGCCGGCGCGAAGAGCTGCGCCAAGCCGTCACCGGAGCAGACCCTCAAGGCCCAGCCGGACGGCACGCTGCTGTGGGAGACCAGGGGCGCGTCCACGGCGCTCAAGCCCGCGGAGACCAGCGAGGCCGCCGTCCACCCGAAGTTCCTGGGCACCTGGGACCTTTCGACCGAGCCCGCCGCCAACAGCCTCAGGCTGACGATCAAGCAGGGTGCGGTCGGCGAGGAGGTCGTCACGGCGATCGGCGCGGGCTCCTTCAAGGAGTGCCGGTGGAAGGGCGTCCTGGCCGGCGCGCACAGCGACCGGCTCGTCCTGGGGCCGCTCACCTCGGGCCGGAGCGCCTGTCCGGTACGGAGTTCGATGGTGATCACTCCGGCGGGTGAGGGCACGCTCTACGTGGACCGGGCGGACCGGCCGGAGGACGCCCGCCAGGAGGAGCTGAACCGCTTCGAGCCCTGACGGCCGGCCCGGCAGCGCTACTGGGTGTCGTCCTCGTCGGCCTCCACTCCCTTGAGCGGTTCGCCACCCTCCGTGCCCTCTTTGGGGCGGTAGCCCTCCGCGGCGCTCGCCGTGCCGGGGACGGTGCGGCGGCCGGCCTGGCGCTCGGCGCCCGAGTGGGCTCCGGGCTCTTCTTCGCTGCGCTTGCGGGCGCGTTCCCGCGGCGTCTTGTCGTTCATGGCGCCCGAGTACCCGTGGCCGGGGTCGTCATACGCCCGCAAAAGGCGGCGGGCGGGCCGGGGACGTACCCCGACCCGCCCGCCGCGCGGCCGGTGTGTCAGCCCAGCGAGGTCATCACGTGCTTGATGCGCGTGTAGTCCTCGAAGCCGTACGCCGAGAGGTCCTTGCCGTAGCCGGACTTCTTGTAGCCACCGTGCGGCATCTCCGCGACCAGCGGGATGTGGGTGTTGATCCACACGCAGCCGAAGTCCAGCGCCTTGGACATGCGCATCGCGCGGGCGTGGTCCTTCGTCCAGACCGAGGAGGCCAGGGCGTACTCGACGCCGTTGGCGTACTCCAGGGCCTGCTCCTCGTCGCGGAACGACTGGACGGTGATGACGGGGCCGAAGACCTCGTTCTGGATGATCTCGTCGTCCTGCTTGAGGCCGGAGACGACGGTCGGGGCGTAGAAGTAGCCCTTGTCGCCGACCCGGTGGCCGCCCGCCTCGACCTTGGCGTGGGCGGGGAGGCGGTCGATGAAGCCGCTGACCTGCTTGAGCTGGTTGGCGTTGTTGAGCGGGCCGTACAGCACGTCCGCGTCGTCCGGCTGACCGGTCTTGGTCTCGGACGCGGCCTTGGCGAGGGCGGCCACGAACTCGTCGTGGATGGACTCGTGGACGAGCACGCGGGTGGCGGCGGTGCAGTCCTGGCCGGCGTTGAAGAAGCCCGCGACGGAGATGTCCTCGACGGCCTTGGCGATGTCGGTGTCCTCGAAGACGACGACCGGCGCCTTGCCGCCCAGCTCCAGGTGGACGCGCTTGACGTCCTTGGAGGCGGACTCGGCGACCTGCATGCCGGCGCGTACGGAGCCGGTGATGGAAGCCATCGCGGGGGTCGGGTGCTCGACCATGGCGCGGCCGGTCTCGCGGTCGCCGCAGATGACGTTGAAGACGCCCTTGGGGACGATCTGGCCGATGATCTCGGCGATCAGCACGGTGGAGGCCGGGGTGGTGTCCGACGGCTTGAGGACGACGGTGTTGCCCGCGGCGAGGGCCGGGGCGAACTTCCACACGGCCATCATCATCGGGTAGTTCCACGGCGCGACCTGCGCGCAGACGCCGACCGGCTCGCGGCGGATGATGGAGGTCAGGCCCTCCATGTACTCACCGGCGGACTTGCCCTCCAGCAGCCGCGCGGCGCCCGCGAAGAACCGGATCTGGTCCACCATCGGCGGGACCTCTTCGGTGCGGGTGAGCTCGACCGGCTTGCCGGTGTTCTCCGACTCGGCCGCGATGAGGTCCTCGGCGCGCTCCTCGAAGGCGTCGGCGATCTTCAGCAGGACCTTCTGGCGCTCGGCCGGCGTGGTGTCGCGCCAGGCGGGGAAGGCGGCCGCGGCGGCCTCCATGGCGGCGTCGACGTCGGCCTGGCCGGACAGCGGGGAAGTGGCGTACACCTCGCCGGTGGCCGGGTTGACCACGTCGATGGTCCGTCCGTCGGCGGCGTCCCGGAACTCCCCGTTGATGTAGTTGCGCAGACGACGCAGCTCGGTGGTCACTTGCCACCCCTCCTGTCGGTCTCGTGGTTCTCGGTGTCCAAGTGCTGGACAGCCCCACCCTAATCGCTGATGCGACGATTCCGACAGGCCCGACGCTCCAGAACTTCGGATTCAGTGGGATTCGATATCAAGAACAACGGATTTCCTCGATCTGAGGTTGCGCGAGTGACGAGACTCGGTGCACAGTGGAGACGTGGCCAGTCGAAGCGCAGACCCCAGGGCCGGGAACGGATCGTCACCGACGATCGATGCCGTATCCCTGGCGATCATCGAACAGCTCCAGGAGGACGGACGCCGTCCGTACGCCGCCATCGGCAAGGCCGTCGGCCTGTCCGAAGCGGCCGTGCGTCAGCGCGTCCAGAAGCTCCTCGATCAGGGCGTCATGCAGATCGTCGCCGTCACCGACCCGCTCACCGTCGGCTTCCGCCGGCAGGCGATGGTCGGGATCAACGTCGAGGGCGACGTGGAGCAGGTGGCGGACGCGGTGACGGCCATGGCCGAATGTGAGTACGTGGTGATGACCGCGGGCTCCTTCGACCTGATGGTGGAGATCGTCTGCGAGGACGACGACCACCTTCTGGATGTGATCAACAAGCGCATCCGCACACTCCCCGGCGTGCGCTCCACCGAGAGCTTCGTCTACCTCAAGCTCAAGAAGCAGACCTATATGTGGGGAACCCGATAGCCGTGAGCAAGGACCTCTCCAAGACCGCGTACGACCACCTGTGGATGCACTTCACCCGCATGTCGTCGTACGAGAACAGCCCCGTCCCGACCATCGTTCGCGGCGAGGGCACCTACATCTTCGACGATAAGGGCAAGCGCTACCTCGACGGCCTCGCCGGCCTGTTCGTGGTCCAGGCCGGCCACGGCCGGACCGAGCTCGCCGAGACCGCCTCCAAGCAGGCCCAGGAGCTCGCCTTCTTCCCGGTGTGGTCCTACGCCCACCCGAAGGCCGTCGAGCTGGCCGAGCGCCTCGCGCACCACGCCCCCGGTGACCTGAACAAGGTCTTCTTCACCACCGGTGGCGGCGAGGCGGTCGAGACCGCCTGGAAGCTGGCCAAGCAGTACTTCAAGCTGGTCGGCAAGCCCACCAAGTACAAGGTCATCTCCCGCGCGGTCGCCTACCACGGCACCCCGCAGGGCGCCCTGTCCATCACCGGCCTGCCGGCTCTGAAGGCCCCCTTCGAGCCGCTGGTCCCCGGCGCGCACAAGGTGCCGAACACCAACATCTACCGCGCCCCGATCCACGGCGACGACCCCGAGGCCTTCGGCCGCTGGGCCGCCGACCAGATCGAGCAGCAGATCCTCTTCGAGGGCCCGGAGACCGTCGCCGCGGTCTTCCTGGAGCCGGTGCAGAACGCCGGTGGCTGCTTCCCGCCGCCGCCCGGATACTTCCAGCGCGTGCGCGAGATCTGCGACCAGTACGACGTGCTGCTCGTCTCCGACGAGGTCATCTGCGCCTTCGGCCGCCTCGGCACGACGTTCGCGTGTGACAAGTTCGGCTACGTACCGGACATGATCACCTGCGCCAAGGGCATGACCTCGGGCTACTCCCCGATCGGCGCGTGCATCATCTCCGACCGCATCGCCGAGCCGTTCTACAAGGGTGACAACACCTTCCTGCACGGCTACACCTTCGGTGGCCACCCGGTCTCCGCGGCCGTGGGCCTCGCCAACCTCGACATCTTCGAGCGCGAGAAGCTCAACCAGCACGTCCTGGACAACGAGGGCAACTTCCGCGCCACGCTGGAGAAGCTGAAGGACCTGCCGATCGTCGGCGACGTCCGCGGCAACGGCTACTTCTACGGCATCGAGCTCGTCAAGGACAAGGCGACCAAGGAGTCGTTCAACGACGACGAGACCGAGCGCGTCCTGTACGGGTTCCTCTCCAAGGCGCTGTTCGACAACGGCCTGTACTGCCGTGCCGACGACCGCGGCGACCCGGTCGTCCAGCTGGCGCCGCCGCTGGTGTCCGACCAGTCCACGTTCGACGAGATCGAGCAGATCCTCCGGGCCACCCTCACCGAGGCCTGGACGAAGCTGTAACCCTCGGCGTGATCGTCCGATCGTAGGCTGAACGCGGCCCGGGTCATGCCCCATCCGAGTGAGATGGGCGGACCCGGGCCGTGTGCTGTCCTGACACCCGGCTCGCCAATCCCTACGGTTCCAGTGACCGATCGGCCCTGCCTTCGTTCCCCCGTACGGGGGAACAACGTACGGGGGACGACACACATCAGAACCGATACCGAGGTGTTCGCCATGGTGGCCCCGCCGGACAACGACGTGCTCTGGGCACGCGCCCTGCACCACTCCCACAACGGCTCCCCCGCGCTTCAAGGTGTCTCCCTCGGCGTGCGCGAGGGCGAGATCCTCGCGGTCAGCGGGCCGCGCGGATGCGGCAAAACGACACTCCTGCGCTGCCTGTCGGGCCGGCTCGTCCCCCGCGAGGGCGAGGTCTGGTACAACAGCGCCCCCGTCCACACCATGACCCCGCTCCAGCGCGAGCGGCTGCGCCGCGACCGGTTCGGCTGGGTCGGCCCCGAACCCGACCTCGTCCCCGAACTGACCGCCTGGGAGAACACCGCCCTGCCCCTCCTGCTGCGCGGCACCTCCCACCGCGCCGCCAAGGCCGCCGCCCTCGACTGGCTGGAGCGCCTCGACACCGGCGACTGCGCGCGCAAGCGGCCGCACGCCCTCCTCCAGGCCCAGCGCCAGCGCATCGCCATCGCCCGCGCCCTGGTCACCATGCCGTCGCTGCTGTTCGCCGACGAACCCACCGCGACACTGCACCGCGCCGACGGCGCCCAGGTGCTGCGCACCCTTACGGCCGCGGCCCGCTCGCACCGCATCACGGTCCTGCTCGCCACGCACGACCCGGAGGTGGCGGCGCTCGCCGACCGCACGGCGCACCTGCTCGACGGGCGGCGCGTCAACTCCGTACACCTCGATGGAGCGGAGGGCCGCGACGCGTGCTCGCTCTCCGTCTAGCCCGTGGCGCCCACCCCCTGGTGCTGCTGCGCCGGCTGCTCGTCGCGGCCGCCTCGGCCGGGGTCGGCTTCCTGCTGCTGTGCACCCTGGGGTACGCGGTCGGGCACCCCGGCGAGTCACGGGCCGCGCTGATGCGCCTGGCCTGGTGCGCCCTGCCGCTCGCCGCGACCGTGCACTTCGCCGTCGCCGTCGCCCGTACCGACCCGGCCACCCGGCCACGCCCCGGACTGTCGGCGATCGGCCTGGGCCCGGCCCGGCTGGCCGCGGTCGCCGCCGCGTCGACCGCCGTGTCCTGCACGCTCGGCTCGATGGTCGCGCTGCTGGTCTTCCTGCACCTGCGCGGCGACCTCACGGGCCTGCCGTTCGACGGGGCGTCCGCCGAGCTGCTGGCGGCTGGCCGGCCCCTGCCGCTCGCGGCCGCGCTGACCCTGCTCGCCATCGTGCCGGTCCTCGCGTCCGCGGCCGCCGCCCTGGCGCTGCGGCGCAGCCGCAAGGCGGTCCTGGACGACGACCCGGCGACCGCCGAGCCTGCCGCGGCGACGGCGCCCACCGGGCTGCCGTGGGGCGTGGCGCTGATCGCGCTGGGCCTCGCCGTCGAGACGTACGCCTCCCGGGGCAGCGGCGGCGGCGCGGCGGCCCTGCCGCTGCCGGGCGGCATCGGGGGCGGACCGGCGGGCGTCCTGGCGGGCTGGGCGCTCACCGCGCTGGGCCTCGCCGTCGCCGGGCCGGGGCTCACGCACCTGTCGGGGCGGCTGCTCCAGACGTTCCGGCCCGGCGTGACCCGGCTGCTGGCGGGGCGCGCCCTGATGGACGAGGCGCGGCGCATCGGGCGCCCGCTGGGCGTGGCGTGCGCGGTGGCCTCGGCGACGATCGGGGCGACGAGGCTGTACGAGGGCGGCGCCCATCCGTTCGGGCCGCTGACCGGGCTGGGTGCCGCGCTGGTCATGGCGTGCACCACGGCGACGCTGCTGACCGCGGCGCTGGAGTCCCGGCAGACCCGCGTGACCACGAAGGACGCGCTGCTGCGGCTGGGCGCCTCGGAATCGCTGCTCCGGCTGGCCGTGGCGCTGCGCGCGCTGACCCTGCTGGTGGTGTTCGCGCCGCTGACCTGGGCGGTGGCGGAGCTGGCGGCGCTGCCACTGCGACGGTAGCCGTGTCCTGATCCGAGGGTCATGTGTCCCGTCGGACCCTCATGCCCCGGTGCCGGACGGCGGTTGGGTGGGGTGACCGACCACCACAGGAGACAGCCACATGACCACCGTCGCCGGTATCGACGTCCCCGACAGCCGCCTGGCCCGTGAGGCCACCGAGCTGGTGCGCGAGGCGGCCTCGCCGACCGTCTTCCACCACTCCCGCCGCGTGTTCTTCTGGGGGACCCTGCGCGGCCTCGCCCGTGGCCTGAAGGCCGACCCCGAGCTGCTGTACGTCGGCGCCCTCTTCCACGACCTCGGCCTGACCGAGCGTCACCGCCGCTCCGGCCGACGCTTGGAGATCGACGGCGCCGACGAGGCCCGCCGCTTCCTCCTCCGGCACGGGATCGCCCCGGACGCCGCCGACCTGGTGTGGCAGGGCATCGCGCTGCACACCACCCCCGAGATCCCCAGGCACATGGCACCCGAGGTGGCGCTGGTGACGGCGGGCGTCGAGGTCGACGTACTCGGCATCGGGCTCGACGAGGTCGACGAGGGTGCCCGGGAGGAGGTCGTGGCGCTACATCCGCGCCCCGACTTCAAGCGGCGCATCCTCGCCGAGTTCACCGACGGCATCGCGCACCGGCCGCACACGGCGTTCGGCAACGTCAAGGCGGACGTCCTGGACCGCTACTCGCCCGGTTTCGCCCGGCAGAACTTCGTCGACATCGTCCTGGACTCCGACTGGCCGGAGTGAGGACCCTCTTCCGATGACACATGTGATCGCGGTGCTGCTGCACGAGGGTGTCCAACTGCTCGACGTCGCCGGCCCGGTGGACGTCTTCGCCGCCGCCAACGAGCACGGCGGCCGGTACGTACTGAGGACGGCGACCGTGACCGGCGGCCCGGTGCGCACCAGCGCGGGCGTGACGCTCGCGGTGGACTGCGCCGTCGCCGACCTGCCCCCACTGGGGACGCTGATCGTGCCGGGCGCCCCCGACTGGCGCCCCGCCGTCCTCGACCGGGAGCTGCAAGGCGCCCTCAAGCACCTGGCCACTGCGGCGGGGCGGACGGCCGCCGTGTGCGCCGGGGCGTTCCCGCTGGCGGCGACCGGGCTGCTGGACGGGCGGCGGGCCGCCACGCACTGGGAGCTGGCCGAGGCGCTCGCCCGGCGGTTCCCGCGCGTGTCCGTGGACGCCGACTCGCTCTTCGTACGGGACGGGAACCTCTACACCTCCGCCGGGGTGACCGCGGGGATCGACCTGGCGCTCGCCCTGGTCGAGGAGGACCTGGGCGCCGACGCGGCCCGGGCCGTGGCACGGCACCTGGTGGTGTTCCTGGCCAGGCCGGGCGGGCAGTCGCAGTTCAGTGCCCGGTCGCGGGTGCGGCAGCCCCGCACGCCGCTGCTGCGCACGGTTCTTGACGCGGTGACGGCCGAGCCGGGCGGTGACCACACCCTGGAGAGCCTGGCCCGGCGGGTGGGCGTGAGCGCCCGGCACCTGACGCGGCTGTTCCGGGCGGAGGCGGGGACGACTCCGGCGCGGTTCGTGGAACAGGTGCGGCTGGAGGCGGCCACGACGCTGCTCGTGACGGGCGGGGACCCGCTGGACGCGGTCGCCCGGCACGCCGGGTTCGGCAGCCCCGAGACGCTGCGGCGGGTGTTCCAGCGGGAGCTGGGCGTCACGCCGGGCGCGTACCGGGAGCGGTTCCGGACGTCCGGCCCGCCGGGGGTCGAACGCGTGTAGCTATCGTGGCGGCATGGCGCACACCCCTCGGCACGGCCACGACCGTGAGATCGAAACGCTCCGGGAGTTCGACGAGGCCGCCGCGCGCGGCAGTCTCGTCGGCCACCGCCTCCAGTCGGTCGACCTGACGGAGCGTACGGCTCTGCTGCTCTCCCTCCCGACGGCCGGCGCCGTCTTCCTCGGCTGCCCCATGGAGCCGGACGCGGCCGCGAAGGTGCGGGCCGACGGGGCGCTCGTCTTCCCGCCCGTACCGGATGTGCCGTTCGATCCGTACCGGGGGCTGCTCTACTCGCCCGAGGAGCTGTTCGCGGGCCTCGCCGAGCACGGCTACGAGCGGACGCCGGACGCGCTCACGTACGCCTGGTTCCAGCGCACCAAGGCCGACGGCGACATCTTCGCGTCGATGCTGCGGGCCGTGCACGACGACGCGGTCTCCGACGCGCTGGACGAGCACCTCGCCGGGGCCCGCGTGGTCGGCGTGATGGGCGGGCACGCCATGGCGCGCGGCACGGACGCGTACGCCGGTGCCGCCCGCCTCGGCCGGAGTCTCGCCCGCGCCGGGCTGACCGTCGCGACGGGCGGCGGGCCCGGCGCCATGGAGGCGGCCAACCTGGGCGCGTACGCCGCGCCCCATGACGACGCCATGCTGGAGGAGGCGCTGCTGCTGCTCGGCAAGGAGCCGTCGTTCGCGCCGTCCGTGGGCGACTGGGCGCGGGCGGCGTTCGAGGTGCGGTCCCGCTGGCCGGGGGGCGGCGATTCGGTCGGCATCCCCACCTGGTTCTACGGCCACGAGCCGCCGAACGCGTTCGCCTCCCACACGGCGAAGTACTTCGCGAACGCCACCTGCGAGGACGGTCTGCTGGCCCGCTGCAACGCGGGCGTGGTCTTCCTCCCGGGCGCCGCCGGCACCGTCCAGGAGATCTTCGACAACGCGACCCCCAACTACTACGAGTCGCGTGGCGGTCCGACCCCCATGGTCCTGGTCAACCGCACCCACTGGACCGAGCACCTGCCCGCCTGGCCGCTGCTACAGGCCCTGGCCGAGGGCCGCTCCATGGAGCCGCGTATCGCCCTGGTGGACAGCGTGGACGAGGCCCCGGAGGCGCTGCGGCGGCTGGGCGCCAGGTAACGCCGAATGGCCCACCGGGCGGGCGCTGTTGCGGGGGTCGCCGGATGCTGGGGCCTGAGCGACCCGGCGGGGCCGGGCGCCAGCGACTTCCAGGAGGTACGCCGATATGCGTGCAGCGCCCGCACGACCCTTCCGCACCCGACGGAGACTGACCGCCGCCCTCGTCGCGGCGGGGGCCTGCGCCGCCGGCCTGATCGCCGGACCGGCGCAGGCCGAGGGGCAGCGCCCGGACAGCCGCGACCGCGAGCTGCACAAGGCGCTGGAGGAGCTGGTGGGGCCCCCGGACGGGCCTCCCGGAGCCATCGCCCTGCTGCAGCGGGGCCGGGACGTGAAGGTCTACCGGGCCGGTGTGGCCGACGCGGACTCGGGACGGCCACCGCGCCCCGGTGACCACATGCGCGTGGCCAGCATCGCCAAGGCGTACAGCGGAGCCGTCGCGCTGCGGCTCGTGGACCGTGGGAAGCTCCGGCTCGACGACACGATCGGCAAGCGGCTGCCGCATCTGCCCAAGGCCTGGCACAAGGTGACGCTGCGCCACCTGCTCCAGCACACCAGCGGGTTGCCGGACTTCACGGAGGACCCGGATTTCCAGGAGGCGGTGGCGGCCGACCCGCGCCGCGAAGTGGACCCGCACACGCTGCTGGACTTCGTCGCCGACAAGCCCCTCCTCTTCAAGCCGGGCTCACGCTACCGGTACGACAACTCCGACAACATCGCGGTGGCCCTGATGGCGGAGGCGGCGACGGGCCGTCCGTACGAGGAGCTGCTGCGCCAGCTCGTCCACCGGCCGCTGGGCCTGCGCAACACCAGCCTGCCGCGGTGGCACCTGCTTCCCCGCCCTTACCTCCACGGCTACGAGTTCGAGCCGGAAGGGCCGCTGGAGGACGTCAGTACCGCCTTCAGCGCGTCGCTCTTCTGGGCCTCCGGCGGCGTCGTCTCCACCCCGAACGACCTGAACGTCTTCATGCGCGCCTACGCGGGCGGCCGGCTGCTGTCGAAGGAGACCCGCGAGCAGCAGACGAAGTGGATCAACGGCTCCTCCGTGAACCCCGGCCCCGGCCGCAACCAGGCCGGTCTCGCCCTGTTCAAGTACACGACCCGCTGCGGTGTGGTCTACGGCCACACGGGCACCATCCCGGGCTACACCCAGCTCGCCGCCGCCACGCCCGACGGCAAGCGCTCCCTGACGTTCACCCTGAACACCCAGGTGAGCCCGCAGACGCCGGAACTCCTGGCACGGATGCGCGAGGTCCAGGAGGACTTCGTCTGCGAGCTGCTCCGTCACTGAGGTGGGCGACGAAGTGCCGATGCTGACCACCCTCGATCTCGACGAGTACGTGTACGACGCCCTCGCGGCGGGCGCGAGCGGCTTCCTGCTCTGAAGGACGCGACCTTCCCGGTCGCGACTCGTCGGCACCTGCCTGACAGAGGCAACGTCCGGGCCCGTTCTCTCGTCTGTCAGACGTAAGTCACCCGACCGACGAAACGGAGCCCGGACGTGCTCATAGGACTGTTGACGGCCGTCGTGGCCTCGATCTGCTACGGCACGGGCTCGGTCCTCCAGGCCGTCGGGTCGCGCAAGTCCGCCCGCCGTGAGGCGGCGGCCGGCCTGGTGACGCAGCACGGCGGGCCGTCCCTGTCGTCGACGGCCAAGGCGGCGATGACGTGGGAGTTCATCGTCGGTACGGTCCTGGACTTCGTCGGTTTCGGGCTGGGCGCGCTGGCCGCGCGCATGCTGCCGCTGTTCCTGTCCCAGACAGTGATCAGCGCGAACCTGGTGGTCACCGCCGTACTGAGTGTGCGGCTGCTCGGCATCCGGCTGACCCGCGCCGAGTGGACGTCGATCGGTGTGGTGTGTTCGGCGCTGGTGCTGCTGGCCACGGCGGCGGGCCCGGAGGGCAGCGGGCACACCCCGATCGCCACGCACTGGTGGCTGCTGGCCGTGTCGCTGCTGCTGATGGTGGGCGGGACGGTCGTGGTGCGGCTGCTGGGCGCGCGGGCGGCGATCCTGGCCGGTCTGCTGTCCGGGCTCGGCTTCGGCGCGCTGGGGGTCGGCGTACGCGTACTGAACGGCATCGACCCGTTCGACCTGGGCGCGCTGCTGTCCGACCCGGCGCTGTACGCGATCCTCGTCGCCGGAGTCGGCGGGATGTACCTGCACACGGTGGCGCTCCAGATCGGCTCGGTGAACGGGGCCACGGCGGCGCTGGTGGTGGGCGAGACGGTGCTGCCGGGCATGATCGGCGTGTGGTGGCTGGGGGACGCGTCACGGCCGGGGTTCGCGTGGCTGGCCGTGGTGGGGTTCGTCCTTGCGGTGGCGGGCGCGGTCGCGGTGGCGTGGTTCGGCGAGCCGGAGGGCGGCGAGCCCGGCCGGGCGGAGGAAGAGCCCAGGGAACTCGCCCGCATCGGCTGATCGGCGCCCTCGTAGACTCCCGGCAGGGAGATGAGACATGGGGCTACGGCTCAAGATAGGTGCCACGATCACCGCGACCGCCGCGCTCGCCGCGCTCGTGACGGGTGTCCAGGTACCGCGGCTGATGGAGGACCGGGCCCGGGACCAGGCGATGGAACGGCTCGGTATCGCCGAGCGCGGCTACCGGGAGGACGGGCAGGCCCGCTTCGGGGCCAAGGTCAACCCGCCCAACCTGCCCGACGAGCTGCGCCGCACCGTCCTGAACGGCCGGCGCGCCACCTATGTGCAGGCGTACGGGGAGCGCCGCCAGATCTGGGCGGCCACCAGCGTCGGTGACGACATCCTGGCGCTGAAGCAGTTCGAGGACCCGCTGTCGGACCAGCTCCAGGCCGGCATGTTCCGGGCGGGTGTCGTGGGTACGGCGGTGGCCACCCTGATCGGCCTGCTGCTCGCCACCCGGCTGGGCCGGCGGCTGCGGCTGTCGGCGCGGCGGGCCGAGCAGATCACCGGCGGTGATCTGGACGCCCGGCTCCCCCAGTCGGGGCGGGACGAGATCACCACCCTCACCCGGGCGGTGAACACCATGGCGGACGCGCTGGCGGAGCGGCTGCGCGCGGAGCGCGAGGTGACGGCGAACATCGCGCACGAGCTGCGTACGCCCGTCGCCGGGCTGGTCGCGGCGGCCGGGCTGCTCCCGGACGGCAGGGCCGAGTCGATGGTGAAGGAGCGGGTCGCGCGGATGCGGGACCTGATGGAGGACGTCCTGGAGGTGGCCCGCCTGGACAACGGTGGCGAGGAGGCCGACGTACGGCTGGTGGAGCTGGGGACGCTCGCCCGCCGGGCGGTACGCGCGGTCGAACACACCGAGGTGCGCCTTGACATCGTTGCCGACGCACTGCTGGAGACGGACGCGCGGCGCGTGGAGCGGGTCCTGACGAACCTGGTCAGCAACGCCTTGCGGCACGGTGCCGAACCGGTCGTGGTGGAGGTCGAGGGCGGGGTCGTCCGGGTCCGCGACCGGGGCGCCGGTTTCCCCGAGCACCTGCTGGCGCACGGGCCGCGCCGGTTCCAGACCAGCGCGGTCGGCAAGGGGCTGGGCCTGGGCCTGACGATCGCCGCGGGCCAAGCGCGGGTGCTGGACGCCCGTCTGACGTTCACCAACCCGGAGGGCGGCGGCGCCTGCGCCGTGCTGGACCTGTCGGGAGCCGTCCGCGACGAACCGGCCGGGGGCTGACGCTCAGCCGAGCACCACGACCTCGTCCGCCGCGAACGTCACGCCCACCACCGCCCCCTCCTCGGGCGCGTCGCGCAGCGCGCACTCGGCCTCCAGGAGGGGCCCGGTCTCCGGCCGGAGCCGTACCGCCACATGGTGCCCCCTAAACGTCCGCCCCTCGACCGTGCACCGCAGCCCGCCGGCCGGGTCGCCGAGCCGCACCCCCGCCGGCCGCACCAGCACCTGAACCGCCCCCTGGGCGGAGCCGGCCGGCACGGGGACCTTGCCCCACACGGTGTCGGCCGCCTCGCCGGTCACCGTCGCCGCGACCACGTTGTCGAAGCCCAGGAAACGGGCGACGAACTCCGACGCCGGGCGCCGCCACACCTCCAGCGGCGTACCGCTCTGCGCGATGCGCCCGTCGCGCATGACCACCACCCGGTCGGCGAGCGCGAAGGCCTCGCCCTGGTCGTGCGTGACGGCGAGCACCGTCGTACCGAGCCGCCCGAACAGCTGCCGCAGCTCGACCACGAGCCGCTCGCGCAGCCCCCGGTCGAGCTGGCCGAGCGGTTCGTCGAGCATCAGCAGCCGGGGGCGGGGCGCCAGCGCCCGCGCGAGGGCGACGCGCTGCTGCTCGCCGCCGGACAGGGCGGCCACGGCCCGCCGTTCGGCGCCCGGCAGCCCGACGAGGTCCAGCAACTCGGCGACGCGGACAGCCTGTTCCTTCCGCGACGCGCCGCGCATGCGCAGCCCGAAGGCCACGTTCCCGCCGACGTCCCGCTGCGGGAACAGCTGGTGGTCCTGGAACATGAGCCCGACGCCGCGCCGGTGCACGGGCACGCCCGCCTGGTCGGCGCCGTCGAGCAGCACACGGCCCGCGTCCACGTCCTGGAGCCCGGCCACGACCCGCAACAGGGTCGACTTGCCGCTGCCGCTCGGCCCGAGCACGCACACGATCTCGTGGTCGGCGACGTCCAGCGACACCTCGTCGACCGCGACGCGCGATCCGAAGCGTACGGCCACACCGTCAAGACGCAGCATGTCAGAACTCCCCGGAGCGTTCGGTGGTACGGATACGTTCGAGCAGCAGCAGGGCCACCGCGCACACCACCATCAGGATCGTCGAAAGGGCCATGGCCTGGCCGTAGTTGAGCTCACCGGGCCGGCCGAGGAGCCGGGCGACGGCGACCGGGAGGGTGGGGTTGTCGGGGCGGGCGATGAACACGGTCGCCCCGAACTCGCCCAGCGACACGGCGAACGCGAACCCGGCGGCCACCAGCAGCGCCCGCCGCACCAGCGGCAGGTCCACCTCCCGCCACACCCGCCACGGCGACGCGCCCAGCACGGCCGCAGCCTCGCGCAGCCGCGCGTCCACCGCGCGCAGCACGGGCAGCATGGTCCGTATGACGAAGGGGACGCCGACCAGGGCCTGGGCGAGCGGCACCAGGATCCACGAGGAGCGCAGGTCCAGCGGCGGCTCGTCCAGCGCGATCAGGAACCCGAAGCCGACGGTCACGGCGGACACGCCGAGCGGCAGCATCAGCAGCGCGTCGAAGCCGCGCACGATGCGCCCGGCGCGCCGGGTCAGCGCGGCGGCGGCGAGCCCGCCGATCAGGAGCGCGATCCCGGTCGCGGCGAGCGCGTACTCCAGAGAGTTCCCGATCGCCTCCAGGGGCGGCACCAGGAACGTCCCGCCGCCCGCGTCCACGTCCTGGAGCGCCCGGTAGTAGCCGAGCCCCCCGTCGAAGGACCGCTCGACGAGCACCCCGAGCGGCAGCAGGAGCAGCAGCACCACGGTCAGCAGCACGCCACCGAGCAGCCCCCACTGCCCGGCCCCGCGCGGTCTGCGACCGGTCTGCGCCGCGTCGACGAGCTTCAGCGCGGTCTCCCGCCTCCGTACGGTCCGGGCGTGCACGGCGAGGATCGCCCCGACGGCGGCGAACTGCACCAGCGTCAGCACCGCCGCCGTCGGCAGGTCGAGCAGCTGCGCGGTCTGCCGGTAGATCTCCGCCTCCAGCGTGCGGTACGCGGGCCCGCCGAGGATCTGGACGATGCCGAAGGAGGTGTACGTGAAGAGGAACACCATCAGCGCGGCGGCGG
Organism: Streptomyces sp. CB03238; assembly: GCF_002099185.1. Lineage (NCBI taxonomy): Bacteria > Bacillati > Actinomycetota > Actinomycetes > Kitasatosporales > Streptomycetaceae > Streptomyces > Streptomyces sp. CB03238. Next base: position 48,286 of record NZ_NBCN01000019.1, read on the forward strand.
CCACGGCGGGCGCGAGCGCCGACAGCGTCACCCGCCGCCACGCCCCGAAGCGGGAGGCACCCAGCACCCGGGCGGCCTCCTCCTGGCGCGGGTCCAGCTGTGCCCACAGGCCGCCGACCGTCCGGACGACGACCGCGTAGTTGAAGAAGACGTGCGCGAGGAGGATCGCCCACACCGTGGTGTCCATCCGTACGCCCCACAGCTCGTCGAGCAGCCCGCCCCGCCCGAGCAGGGCGAGGAACGCGGTGCCGACGACGACGGTCGGCAGGACGAACGGCACGGTGACGACCGCCCGCAGCAGCCCCTTGCCGGGGAAGTCGAAGCGGGCGAAGACGTACGCCCCGGGCAGCGCGATCAGCAGAGTGAGCGCGGTGGAGGCGAGCGCCTGCCAGGTGGTGAACCAGAGCACGTCCAGGATGTCCGGGCGGCCGAGCACGTCGCCGAGCCGCCCGAACTGCCAGCCACCGTCGTCCGTCTTCAGCCCGCGCCCGACGATCGCGGCGACCGGGTAGGCGAAGAAGACGGCGAAGAACGCCACGGGCAGGGCCATGAGCCCCGCCCGCAGCGCGCCGCCTTTGAGGCCGGCTACTTCAGGACGAGCGAGGACCACGACTGGATCCACTGGTCACGGTTCTTGGCGATCTTCTCGGGGGCGACGGTGTGCGGCTTGTCGACCTCGGCGCCGTGCTTGGTGAACAGCTCCGGCAGCTTCGCGTCCTTCGCCACCGGGTTCACGAACATCTGCAGCGGCATGTCCTCCTGGAACTTCTTGCTGATCAGGAAGTCGATGAGGGCCTTGCCGCCGTCGGGGTTCTTCGCGCCGGTCAGCAGCCCGGCGAACTCGGTCTGCTGGAAGCACGTCCCGGTGGAGACGCCGGTCGGCGCCTCGGCCGGCTGCGGCTCGGAGTACAGCACCTCGACGGGCGGGCTGGAGGCGTACGACACGACGAGCGGCCGGTCGCCCTTGGCCTTCTTGCCGCCGGCGGAGCCGGAGAACTCCTGGTTGTAGGCGAGCTCCCAGCTGTCGACGACCTTGACGCCGTTGGCCTTCAGCTTCTTCCAGTAGTCCTGCCAGCCGTCGTCGCCGTACTGGGCGGCCGTCCCGAGCAGGAACCCGAGGCCGGGCGAGGACCGCTCCGGGTTCTCCACGACGAGGAGGTTCTTGTACGCGGGCTTGGCGAGGTCGTCGAAGGTCTGCGGCGGCGCGAGCTTCTTGTCCGCGAAGTACTTCTTGTCGTAGTTGACGCAGATCTCGCCGGTGTCGACGGGCGTGACGCGGTGCTTGTCCTTGTCGAGCTGTACGGCGTCGGGGACCCGGTCCAGGCCCTTGGCCTCGTACGGCTCGAACAGCCCGTTGTCGAGCGCGCGGGACAGCAGCGTGTTGTCGACGCCGAAGAAGACGTCGCCCTGCGGGGCGCCCTTGGTGAGGATGGCCTTGTTGACGGCCTCGCCGGCGTCGCCGCTCTTGAGGACCTTGACGGTGTAGCCGGTCTGCTTGGTGAACTCCTTCAGGACGGCCGGGGAGGCGTTGAAGGAGTCGTGGCTGACGAGCGTCACGGTCTTCGGCTTCGTACCGCCGTCACCGGCGTCCTTGCCGGACTCGCTGCCGCAGGCGGTGAGCGTCGTGACGCCCAGCGCGGCGGCGACGGCGCCGACCGCGATCTTCTTGGTGGTGCTCACTGAGATTCCTCCTGGGTGTGACCAGGAAGAGACGCGGCCCTGCCCACCCCCTTATGAAAGTAGGCAGGGCGCAACAGCTTGAGTAACGACCGAACTTCCTACCCAGAATGACCTGGGCGAGGTTCAGAGGGTCTGCGGCCTGACGGTGCCGCACTCTCAGCGCTGTGGCGCTCCCCTGTCGGAATATGCAGGTGTGTTCGAGCTCAGACTACAAGCTCACCGTTCCGAGGCCGCGAGCTGTCCACAGGCCCCGTCGATCTCCTGCCCGCGCGTGTCACGGACGGTGACCGGTACCCCGTGCGAGGCGATCGCCTCGACGAACGCCTTCTCGTCCTCCGGGCGGGACGCCGTCCACTTCGACCCCGGCGTCGGGTTGAGCGGGATCAGGTTGACGTGGACGCGCTTGCCCTTGAGGAGGCGGCCGAGGAGGTCGCCCCGCCATGCCTGGTCGTTGATGTCCCGGATGAGGGCGTACTCGATCGAGACGCGGCGGCCGGACTTCTCCGCGTACTCCCAGGCGGCGTCCAGCACCTCCCGGACCTTCCAGCGCGTGTTCACGGGTACGAGGGTGTCGCGCAGCTCGTCGTCGGGGGCGTGCAGCGAGACGGCGAGGCGGCACTTGAAGCCCTCGTCCGCGAAGCGGAGCATGGCCGGGACGAGGCCGACCGTCGAGACGGTGATCCCGCGCTGCGACAGCCCGAGCCCGTCCGGCTCGGGGTCGGTGAGCCGCCTGATCGCTCCCACGACCCGCTTGTAGTTCGCCAGCGGCTCCCCCATGCCCATGAAGACGATGTTGGAGAGCCGTGCGGGCCCGCCGGGCACTTCCCCGTCCCGCAGCGCCCGCATGCCGTCGACGATCTGGTGCACGATCTCGGCGGTCGACAGGTTCCGGTCGAGCCCGGCTTGGCCGGTGGCGCAGAACGGGCAGTTCATGCCGCAGCCGGCCTGCGACGAGATGCACATCGTGACGCGGTCGGGGTACCGCATGAGGACGGACTCGACGAGGGTCCCGTCGTGCAGTCGCCACAGGGTCTTACGGGTGGTGTCGTCGTCGCACGAGATGTGCCGTACGACGGACATCAGGTCGGGCAGCAGCTCGGCCGCCAGCTTCTCGCGGGACGCGGCGGGGATGTCCGTCCACTCGGCCGGGTCGTGCGCGTACCGCGCGAAGTAGTGCTGGGACAGCTGCTTGGCGCGGAACGGCTTCTCACCGATCGCGGCGACGGCCTCCTTGCGCTCGGCGGGCGTGAGGTCGGCGAGGTGCCGCGGCGGCTTCGTGGCTCCGCGCGGGGCGACGAAGGTGAGCTCTCCCGGTGCGGGGCGTGGCATGACCTGGTACTCCTCAGTAAAGACGAGGCCGCGGTACGTGAGCCGGGAGACCTCACCGGATGATCCCCGCGCGCGTGCGTGGGCCGCGGGGCCGAAAGGGCCCGCCGCGACTGTGCGACGAGCCCTTCCAGGGTAACCGGATGCCGGTTCAGCCCGTTCCGACGAAGACCACCAGCAGCAGCCACACCACCGGAGCCGTCGGCAGCAAGGAATCCAGCCGGTCCATGATGCCGCCGTGGCCCGGGAGCAGCGTGCCCATGTCCTTGATGCCCAGGTCCCGCTTGATCATCGACTCGCCGAGGTCGCCCAGCGTGGCGCTGGCCGCGACGGCGAGGCCCAGGAGCAGGCCCTGCCACCAGGTGCCGTCGTCGATGGCGAACTCCATGCACAGCGCGCCCGCCGCCATGGCGAACGCCACCGCGCCCAGCAGCCCCTCACGGGTCTTGCCGGGGCTGATGCGCGGCGCGAGCTTGTGCTTGCCGAAGCGCCAGCCGACGGCGTACGCACCGGTGTCGCTGACCACGGTCAGGAGCAGGAAGGTGAGCACCCGCCACGGACCGTCGTCCGCGGTGAGCATCAGCGCCACGAATGTCGCCAGGAACGGCACGTAGAACGCGGCGAAGACGCCGGCCGTGACGTCCTTCAGGTAGCCCTCGGGCGGCTCCGTCATCCGCCACACGAGCACCGCGAGCGCGGTGAGCGCCATGGCGACCCAGGCGCCCTCCGCCCCGCGCACGTACCCGGCCACGACCATGGCCGCGCCGCCGACGGCGAGCGGCACGAGCGGGGCCCTGATGGACTTGCGCTCCTCCAGGCGGGAGGTCAGCTCCCACAGCCCGACCACGACGGCGACGGCTATCACGCCGACGAACGCGGCCTTCCAGATGAACAGCGATGCGACGATCACCGCCCCGAGAGCGACGCCGACCCCTATGGCGGCCCTGAGGTCCCGCCCGGCCCGCTTCTTCTGCGGGCCGGCGTTCTGCGGACCGGCCGGGCCGGGCTGCTCCGGAGGCTGCGGCGCTCCCGACGGCGAGCTGGGCATGGGCTCCTGCGGATTCTCCGGCTGCTGCGGCTCCTGCCACCGCTGCCGCGTCTCGTCACGGAACGGGGGACCGCTCAGCGGAGCGGTCCCCCGGTCGCGGTCGTCCTGGCCACCGCCGGTGTCTCCACCGGCGGGAACGTCGGGCACGATGGGCATGGGCCGAGTCTGCTGTGCCTCATGCCCGTCGTAGGCGGGACCCGCCGGGGCTGCCGGAGCGAACCCCGGGTGGTACCCCTGGTCGGGCGGACCCCATGGACCGCCTCTCGGCGGGGCCCCCCAGGAAGAGTCGTTCATCAGACCTCGAGCAGCTCGGCTTCCTTGTGCTTGAGCAGCTCGTCCACCTGCGCGACGTACTTCGCGGTGGTGTCGTCGAGCTCCTTCTCCGCGCGGCGGCCCTCGTCCTCGCCGACCTCGCCGTCCTTGACGAACTTGTCGATCGTGTCCTTGGCTTTGCGGCGGACCGAGCGGATCGACACCTTGGCGTCCTCGGCCTTGCCCTTGGCGACCTTGATGTACTCGCGGCGGCGCTCCTCGGTGAGCTCGGGGAACACCACCCGGATGATGTTGCCGTCGTTGCTCGGGTTGACGCCGAGGTCCGAGTCGCGGATGGCCTGCTCGATGTTGCGCAGCGCGCTCTTGTCGAACGGGGTCACCACGGCCATGCGCGGCTCCGGTACGGAGAACGACGCCAGCTGGTTGATGGGCGTGACGGCACCGTAGTAGTCGGCCACGATCTTGTTGAACATGGCCGGGTGCGCGCGGCCGGTACGGATCGCGGCGAAGTCCTCCTTGGCGACCAGGACGGCCTTCTCCATCTTCTCCTCTGCCTCGAGGAGGGTCTCTTCGATCACCACTTGCTCCTGCGTGTCTATGAGTAGGCCCGGCGTACAAAGGGCTGCGGAACCTGCGTCGCGTCTGTCCCCTGCACGGTGTCCGACCGGCAGGGCTTTGTCCATCCCCTCGCGGGGCACCCCGGGGGCCGAAGCCCCCGGTGGATCCGGGGTCAGGTCCTGGTGCCCTGGTCGCTCACGAGAGTGCCGATCTTCTCACCCTTCACGGCCCGCGCGATATTGCCCGCCGCGAGCAGCTCGAAGACGAGGATCGGCAGGTTGTTGTCGCGGCAGAGGGTGATGGCGGTGGCGTCGGCGACCTTGAGGTCGCGGGAGAGCACCTCGCCGTACTCCAGCGCGTCGAACTTCACCGCGTCGGGGTTGGCCTTGGGGTCGGAGTCGTAGACGCCGTCCACCCCGTTCTTGCCCATGAGGAGCGCTTCCGCGTCGATCTCGAGGGCACGCTGGGCCGCGGTGGTGTCGGTGGAGAAGTAGGGCATGCCCATACCGGCGCCGAAGATCACGACGCGGCCCTTCTCCAGGTGCCGCACGGCGCGCAGCGGGATGTACGGCTCCGCGACCTGCCCCATGGTGATGGCGGTCTGGACCCGCGAGTCGATGCCCTCCTTCTCCAGGAAGTCCTGGAGGGCGAGGCAGTTCATGACCGTACCGAGCATGCCCATGTAGTCGGAGCGGGCCCGGTCCATGCCACGTACCTGAAGCTCGGCGCCGCGGAAGAAGTTGCCGCCGCCGATCACGACCGCGATCTCCGCGCCGTCGCGGACGACCGCGGCGATCTCGCGTGCGATGGCGTGTACGACGTCGGGATCGACGCCGAGGCCACCACCGCCGGCGAACGCCTCGCCGGACAGCTTCAGCATGAAGCGGCCGGCCTTTTTACCGGTGTTGTCGTCGCCCTGTGCGGCGCCCTGGTTCATGGAGATCTCCTCGTGCACATACGAAGAAGGCCATTGCCGGTGGGTGTGGTTGTCCCTACGGCAATGGCCTCCTCGTCAGATCTGTGGCCGCCGGCGCTCACGCGACCGACCGTCCACTGGGAAAACCCTAGCGGGCTCCCGTGTCGAGCGCGTACCGGCTCAGATGCCGACCTTGATGCGGCTGAAGCGCTTCAGGGTGACACCGGCCTCGTCCAGGACCTTCTGGACGGACTTCTTGTTGTCGAGCGCGTACGGCTGACCCAGGAGGGTGGCGTCCTTGAAGAAGCCGTTGAGGCGACCCTCGACGATCTTCGGGAGCGCGGCCTCGGGCTTGCCCTCGGCGCGGGTGGTCTCCTCGGCGACGCGGCGCTCGGCCTCGACGACCTCGGCCGGGACGTCGTCCTTGGAGAGGTACTTCGGGGCGAAGGCGGCGATGTGCTGCGCGATGCCCTTGGCGACCTCGGCGTTCTCCTTGTCGAGCTCGACGAGGACACCGATCTGCGGGGGCAGGTCGGGCATGGTGCGGTGCATGTACGCCGCCACGTAACCGCCGGAGAACTGCGCGAAGCGGTCCAGGACGATCTTCTCGCCGAGGTTGGCGTTGGCCTCGTCGACGTACGCCTGGACGGTCTTGCCGGGCTCGATCTCGGACGCGAGCAGCGCCTCGATGTCGGCCGGGGAGGTCTTGGCGACGTGCTCGGCGAGGGCCTTGGCGACGCTCTGGAACTTCTCGCCCTTGGCGACGAAGTCCGTCTCGCACTTCAGCTCGACGAGGACGCCGGAGGTGTTGTCGTCGGCGATCACGGAGACGACGGCACCGTTCTCGGCGGAGCGGCCCTCGCGCTTGGCGACGCCCTTCTGGCCCTTGATGCGCAGCGCCTCGACGGCCTTGTCGACGTTGCCCTCGGCCTCGTCCAGCGCCTTCTTGCAGTCCATCATGCCCGCGCCGGTGAGCTCGCGGAGCTTCTTGACGTCAGCGGCGGTGTAGTTCGCCATGATCTGTAAGTCTCTCTCGAAGTCTGGAAGATCTACGAAGATCTACGGGTGGACGGCGGGGGCTTCGTGGGCCCCCGCCGTCATCCGAACCTGAAAGGGTCAGGCCTGCTCGGCGTCCGCGGCCGGAGCCTCGGCGGCGGGAGCCTCGGCGGCGGGAGCCTCGGCGGCCTCGGCGGTCGGGGCCTCGGCCGGAGCCTCCGCAGCGGCCTCGGCCGGCTTCTCGGCAGCCTCGTCGGAGTCCGCCTTCTTCTCACCCTCGAGCAGGTCGCGCTCCCACTCGGCCAGCGGCTCGCCGGCGGCCTTCTCGCCCGGCTTCTGGTCGCCGGTCGCGGCGCCGGAGCGGGCGATGAGGCCCTCGGCGACGGCGTCGGCGATCACGCGGGTGAGCAGGGTGACGGAGCGGATCGCGTCGTCGTTGCCCGGGATCTTGTAGTCGACCTCGTCGGGGTCGCAGTTGGTGTCGAGGATCGCGACGACCGGGATGTGGAGCTTGCGCGCCTCACCGACGGCGATGTGCTCCTTCTTGGTGTCGACGATCCAGACGGCGCTCGGCACCTTCTGCATCTCGCGGATACCACCGAGGGTCTTCTCCAGCTTGGCCTTCTCGCGCGACAGCACGAGAAGCTCCTTCTTGGTCAGACCGGACGCGGCGACGTCCTCGAAGTCAATCGCCTCGAGCTCCTTCAGACGCTGAAGGCGCTTGTAGACGGTGGAGAAGTTGGTGAGCATGCCACCCAGCCAGCGCTGGTTGACGTACGGCATGCCGACGCGCGTCGCCTGCTCGGCGATGGCCTCCTGGGCCTGCTTCTTGGTACCGACGAACATGATGGAGCCGCCGTGCGCGACGGTCTCCTTGACGAACTCGTAGGCGCGGTCGATGTACGACAGCGACTGGAGCAGGTCGATGATGTAGATGCCGTTGCGCTCGGTGAAGATGAAGCGCTTCATCTTCGGGTTCCAGCGACGGGTCTGGTGACCGAAGTGGACGCCGCTTTCCAGCAGCTCCCGCATCGTGACGACGGCCATGGCCGTATCTCCTTGGTTCTCGGTTGTGTCCTGACGCCCCGACGCGCCGTGCCACGAGTGGACCGAAGAGCGCTGCCACGACTTTTGAGGGTGGTGGCGGGGCGTGCGAAGTCGACCCGGTGGCCCGGGTCGCCAGAAGAAGTGTACGGGACCTTGGCAGCGGTGGGTGACGGCGCTGTCCACAACCGGCCGGTAGTCCACAGATCGGTTCCATGATCAGCGCGGTCGCGTACGTCTGCGCCACATTCGGCTCATGTACTCCACCGTATTCGCCCTGCTCCTTTCTTCCGCCCTCATGACCGCCGCCTGGCCGGTGGGCCCGCCGCGCCCGGCGATCGTGCGGGGCTGGGAGCCTCCCGCCTCGGCGTACGGTCCGGGCCACCGCGGCGTGGACCTGGCCGCCCCACCGGGCACCGAGGTCCGCGCGGCAGCGGCCGGCCGGGTGTCCTTCGCGGGCCCGGTGGCGGGCCGTGGCGTCCTGTCGGTCACCCACCCGTCCACGGGCACCCCGCCCCTGCGCACCACCTACGAACCGGTCCGCCCCCTGGTCCGCCCGGGCACCGACGTCGCGGCGGGCCGGGTGGTGGCCGTGGTGTCCCCCGACCCCGGCTCCCACTGCACCCGTCGGTGCCTCCACTGGGGCCTCCGCCGGGCCGACACGTACCTCAACCCCCTGTCCCTCCTCCACCGCCCACCCTCACGCCTGCTGCCCCTCACCGATCCGGGCTGACCACCGGGACGGGACCACCACCCGCGCCCGGGTGCGTGTGTCCGGGCGGCGTGCGGCCGGGTCGGCCGGGGCCGGTGGGTACGGTCGGGGCGGGGTGCCGTGCGGCACGCGGGCGGAGTCGGCTGCGGCCGGTGGGCCGAGCCGGGGCCACTCCGGGCTCACCTCCTCGCGGTCGGCGGGGTGCCCGAGCACGATCTCTTGGCCGTATCGTGCCGCCAACCGCTGCGGGGGCGACCCTGCACGGCCCTTCCTCGCCGTCTTCGTAAGACCAACGGCCCGCAGTCGGCGTACGACCGGGGTGTGGCCGTGCAGGGTCGCCCCCGCAGAGGTCGGCGGCGTCGGACGGGCTCCCTACCGCCGAGACCCAAGGCCGCGGGCCTCGAGGAGGTGAGCCCGGAGGGGCCACACCCCACCACCCACGGGGGTGGCCGCACCGCAGACCGAGCAGCACCCCGCACCGCAGGCCGAGCCAAAAGCCGGGCCGGCGCCGAGGGGGCCGGGGGTGAAAGCCCGGGGTGCCGAAAGCACATGCCCCGCACGAGAGGGGCCGACCGAGATGCCAGGCGGAGGCCCGGGCCCCGCAAGACCAGAGCTACGCGCCCCGCACGCCCCGGAGCGCCATCGAGACGGCCGTGTCGGCGATGGAGCCCGGGTCCTCCGCCGCGCCGAGCTCGATGCGGCGCACCGCCGCGTCGACCACGCCTTGGAGCAGCATCGCGGCCAGCCGCGGCTGCTCCTGCCCCAGCTCGGCCAGCGCTTCGACGATCATGGCGACGAGGCCGCCGTGCGCCGCGCGGATCTTCTCCCGCGCCCCGTCGTCCAGTTCGCTCGCGGAGATCGCGACGACCGCCCGGTGGCGCCGGTCGCCCACGAGGTCCAGCTGGGTGCGGACGTACGCCTCGACCTTGCCCTCGGGCGTGTCCGCCCGCTCCATCGCCGACTCGACCTCCGCCGCCCACACGGGGAAGTCGACGGCACACAGCTCCTCGACGACGGCCGCGCGGGAGCGGAAGTACTCGTACACGGACGACCGGGCCAGGCCGGTTCGCTCGGCGAGGGCGGGGAAGGTCAGCGCTTCCGTCCCGCCTTCGGACAGCAGGGAACGCGCGGCGTCCAGCAGGGCGCCGCGCTGCATGGTCCGGTGCTCGGCCACGGAGGCCGCTCGAATCCTGGGCACGGCTCCACTTTACGGCCGCCCGTTCGACGTCACCGTCCTACATCGGCCAGCTTTGCCCGCAGCTGGAGGACCGACTTGGTGTGGATCTGACTGACGCGGCTCTCGGTGACCCCCAGCACGTTGCCGATTTCGGCCAGGGTCAGACCCTCGTAGTAGTACAGCGTGACGACCGTCTTCTCGCGCTCGGGCAGGGTGTTGATGGCGCGGGCGAGCAGCCGCCGCAGCTCGCGGTCCTCGGCGACCTCGACGGGGTCGTCGGCGGCGGTGTCCTCCAGCGTGTCCATGAGGCTGAGCCGGTCGCCGCCCTCGCCGCCGACGTGCAGCAGCTCCTCCAGGGCGACGACGTTCGCCAGGGACAACTGGCTGAAAACCGCGTGCAGTTCCTCCAGGGCGATGCCCATCTCCGAGGCGACCTCGCTCTCGGAGGGGGTGCGCCGCAGCTGGGCCTCCAGGGTGGCGTACGCGCGCTCCACGGCCCGCGCCTTCTGCCGCACCGAGCGCGGGATCCAGTCCAGCGCCCGCAGTTCGTCGATCATCGCGCCACGGATCCGGGTGATGGCGTACGTTTCGAACTTGATCGACCGGCCGATGTCGAACTTCTCGATCGCGTCGATGAGTCCGAAGACCCCGGACGACACGAAGTCCGCCTGCTCCACGTTGGACGGCAGACCGACGCTCACCCGGCCCGCGACGTACTTCACCAGCGGCGAGTAGTGCAGGATCAGCTGTTCCCGCAGCCGCTCGTCGCCCGTGTCCTTGTACGACCGCCACAGCTCGTCGAGCGACGAGGGCGCGGGCGGGCGCACAGTGCCCCGGGCAGCGGGGGGCACCGCTGCGCGGTCGGACCCGGAGGTGTGCTGGGGCATGCGTCGCCTTGAGCCGTTCTGCTGAGGTGTGAGTGGGGACGGGGAAATGAGGGCGGGATGCGGAGGGGGTAATTCTGGTGAGCGTAGCGTGACTGAGCAGTCGCAGTGAGCGAAGGCCCCTCGATCGTGACTCCGCGAGGGCGTGCCGTCGGCCGCATCTTCGAATGGGGCCCACGGGGCCGACTGCGCGCGCCGGCCCCTCGGGTGTCACCAAGAGAGCTACGAGGGTCATCGGCATCACCTTTTCACCCGAATGCTGCGGGTCAAGCACCGCCTCGCCGGGCGTTCGGGCGACGTACGGCCGCGGCCGTCAACTGCCAGCCGTCGCCATGGCGTTCGACGAAACCGATGGAGTGGAGTTCGTACAGCCTGGCGAGTGTCACGTCAACGCTGGTGCCGGCGTCACGCGCGATGTCGTTCCGGGTGGCGGCCCTCCCTCGTGCGGGCAGGGCTTCGAGCACGCGTGCGCTGACCGGGTCGAGGAGGTCCCTGGGCAGGACGGGCCCTCGCCGGGACGGGGCCAGGTCGCCGATCTCCCCGACCAGCTCCGCGACTTCCGCGGCGTCCGTGACCAGCTCGGCCCCGCCGCGCAGCAGCTCGTGCACGCCCGCGGAGAGGCCGCTGGTGGCCGGGCCGGGGACGCCCATGGTGAACCGGCCGAGCTTCTGCGCGGCGCGGGCGGTCACCAGGGAACCGCTGCGGTACTCGGCCTCGACGACGACCGTGCCCCGGGTGAGCGCGGCGATCACGCGGTTGCGGAGGATGAACCGGCCAGGGGTCGGATGGGCGCCGGGCGCCAACTCGCCGACCACCAGGCCCTGTTCCGCGATACGCCCGATCAGCTCGGCGTGGCCGCGCGGATAGGCCACGTCGACCCCGCAGGCCAGCACGGCGACGGTCGCCCCGCCGGCGGCCAGCGCGCCCCGGTGGGCGGCGCCGTCGACGCCGAACGCCGCGCCGGAGACGACGACCCAGCCGCGCTCGGAGAGGCCCGAGGCGAGGGTCGCCGCCATGTGTGCCCCGTACGGTGTGCAGGCCCGCGCCCCGACGACCGCGACGGAGCGCAGCGCCCAGCGACGGAGGTCGGGCCGGCCGCGCACCCAGAGGCCGACGGGCCGGCCGTCCCCGAGGTCGTCGAGCTGGCTGGGCCACTCGGAGTCGCCCGGCACGACGAACCGCCCGTCGCACGCGTCCACCGCCGCCAGGTCCCGGTCCGGCTCGGCCCGCGCCGCCCGCGTCCGGAAGCCCTGGATCCGCTGCTCGCTCGCCCCGGTGAGCGCGCTGTCGTCGTACGGCACCGACGTCAGCCGCCGCAGCAGCTCCACGGCCCCCAGCTGCCGCAGCCAGCGCCCGCCGTGCTCATCACCCGGTTCGATGACCCGCGTCAACGCCGCCCGCGCCCACCGCTCTTCCTTCGTCACCCTCTCAGCCATGCCGCACCCCCGTCGCGAACTGTTCGCACCCCGCCCAGGCAGCCCCGTTCCCCTCCGGGGCCGCCCGCCCATCTCGCCCCCGGTGCCCCCCCGCCCGGCCCAGGCCACCCAGGGACCACCGGAACCGATTCCGCCCGACGCCACCTGGGCGGGGTCGCCCAGGCCCACCAAGCCGGAACCACCCGCCGCCGCCCGGACCGGAGCCACCCAGGGCCACCGGCCTGAGCTGCCCGCCGCCACCCGGACCGGAGCCACCCAGGGCCAGCCGGGCCGGGGCACCCGGGCCCACCGAGGCCGGGCACCCAGCCGCCCCGGCCGCCGCCCGGAGCCGTGCGGGTAGTTCCTCGGCGTGGCTCGTCCGGACGGGCTCGCGGTGTCGGGCCGCGCAACCCGCCCTCCCCGATCCGCTTCCGCCGCCACCAGCCCGCTCGCCCCGCCCCGCACCGGGGAGGTGCCCCGCACCATCCCCGCTCCCGGTCACGGTGCCTCCCCGACCGCCATGGGCACGCCCCGGGCGATGCCGGTGCGCAGCTCCAGCGCCAGGTGGACGTCGGCGGGGCCGGGGCGGTCGCGGCCGGCGAGGTCGGCGATCGTCCAGGCGACCCGGAGGACCCGGTCCAGGCCGCGCGCGGTGAGCAGGCCCCGTTCGATGTCCCGCTCGGCGGCGGCGAGGGCGCCGGGGGCGACCTGCCAGCGGGTGCGCAGTTCGTGCCCGGGCACCTCGCAGTTGACGCTCCAGGGCGTGCCGTCCAGGCGGGCGACGGCGCGCGCCCGGGCGTCCCGCACCCGCGCGGCGACGGCCTCGGTGGACTCGCCGCGCCCGCACCGGCCCAGCAGGTCAGCGCGGCTGACCGGTTCCACCTCGACGCGCAGGTCGACCCGGTCCAGCAGCGGCCCGGACAGCCGGGCCTGGTAGCGGCGGATCACCGACGCGGGGCATTCGCAGCCCGTCCCGTGCAGGGTGTGCCGCCCGCACGGGCACGGGTTGGCGGCCAGCACCATCAGGAACCGCGCCGGCAGCCGCACCACGCCCGCGCTGCGCGCTACCACCACATGGCCGGACTCCAGGGGCTGTCGCAGCGCGTCCAGTGCCTTGCCGGAGAACTCGGGCGCCTCGTCCAGAAAGAGCACGCCTCGATGGGCCAGGGAGACGGCGCCCGGTCTCGGCAGGCCGTTGCCGCCGCCGACCAGGGACTGCATGGTCGCGGAGTGGTGCGGCGCGCAGTACGGCGGCCGGTGCACAAGCGGCTCGCCCGGCGGCAGGAGCCCCGCCACCGAGTGGACCGCGGTGACCTCCAGGGCCTCCTGGCGGGTCAGCGGTGGCAGGACGCTCGGCAGCCGCTCGGCCAGCATGGTCTTGCCCGCGCCCGGCGGGCCGGACAGCAGCAGGTGGTGCCCGCCGGCCGCGGCGACCTCCAGGGCGACGCGCGCCACCCGCTGCCCGGCGACGTCCGCCAGATCGGGCCCGTCGGCCGGGTCGTGGCTGAGCCCGGTGCCCACGCCGGCGCCGGGGACCAGCAGTCCGGCCAGCATGGCGTCGGGCCGCCCCGCCTCGGCGGGCTCCTCCTCCGGCACCGGCTCGTCCGCGAGCACGGCGATCAGCTGCCGCAGCGTACGGACGCCGAGGACCGAGACGCCCGGCACCAGCGCGGCCTCCCCCGCCGTCTGCTCCGGGACGACCACCTGCTGGTAGCCGGCCTCCGCGGCGGCGAGCACCGCCGGCAGCACGCCCCGGACGGGCCTGACCCGCCCGTCGAGCCCAAGCTCGCCGATGAGGACGAGGTCGGCGATCGTCCGGGGATCGATGCGCTCGGCCGCGCCCAGTACCGCGCAGGCGACCGCCAGATCGAAGCCCGAGCCGCCCTTGGGTACGGAGGCCGGGCTGAGCCCGACCGTCAGCTTCTTCTGCGGCCACTCCGCGCCCGAGTTGACGACCGCCGCCCGCACCCGGTCGCGGCTCTCCGTCAGGCTCTTGTCCGGCAGTCCGACCAGCGTGAACGCCGCGACGCCCGGCTCCAGGTCCGCCTGGACCTCGACGACCACGCCTTCGACGCCGACCAGGGCAACCGAGCACGTCCGGGCGAACCCCATCAGGCCACCCCCCGCACATGCTCGACGACGGGCGCGCCGCGCCGGGGCAGCAGTACCCCCACCAGATCGATGCGCACCCCGCCGGGCGGTGGCCCGCCGTGCCGCTCCAGCCAGCATTGCGCCAGCCGCCGCAGCCTCTCCGCCTTGGCGGGCGTCACTCCCGCCATGGGGTGCTCGAAGCCGCCCCCTCTTCGGGTCTTGACCTCGCAGATGACCACCGTGTCGCCGTCGCGGGCGACGATGTCGATCTCCCCGGCCCGCCCGCACCGCCAGTTCCGGGCGAGCGTGGCCATCCCGGCCTCGCCGAGCCGTCGGACGGCCAGGTCCTCGCCGTACCGCCCCAGTGCCCCCGTCGCGTTCATTTCGGCACCACCTCCGGCACCGACTGTGACGCGTCGGCGCCGGGCTTGTGGATCTTGGTGGATAACCGTCCGGTTGTGGAAAACCTCGTCCCCCACACCGGTGAACAGCGCGACGAGAATCAGCTGCCGGGCAGCTCCAGGTCGCTCTTGTTGAGCTCCTCGATATTCACGTCCTTGAACGTGAGAACGCGTACTTGCTTGACGAACCGCGCCGGCCGATACATGTCCCAGACCCACGCGTCCGCCATGGACACTTCGAAGAACACCTCGCCCTGGACCGAGTGCACCTGCATCTCGTAGTCATTGGTGAGGTAGAAACGACGCTCGGTCTCGATCACGTATTTGAACAGACCGACGACATCGCGGTACTCCCGGTAGAGCTTCAGCTCCATCTCGGTCTCGTACTTCTCGAGGTCCTCGGCGCTCATGGCATGTTCCCCTTCAGCCGTGCGTCCCCCTATTGTGCTCCAGTCTCCTGCGCCCCTAGACGATTTCCGGGGCCAGGACCACCGGCGTAGCAGGGGGTCCCTCGTCGAGCAGTGTGCGGAGCAGCTCGGCGAGTCGTGTCGGGTACACCGTCTCACGGGCCGCCGACAGTTCGGCGGAGGTCCACCACCTCAGCCCTGTGACACTGCGCGCCTCCAGCTCCGTGGGGTCGGCCAGGGCCACCGCTGCCGCGGGCTGCCGCGTACGCGCCAGGTAGTACCACTCGTCCTGGTTCCAGCGCCGCCCGGCGAACGGGAACGAGCAGAACCGCTGCCACAGCACCGGGCCCAGCTCCACATCCGTGAGCCCGGTCTCCTCGGCCAGCTCGCGCGCCGCGGCCTCTTCGCGCGTCTCGTCGCCCTCCACCCCACCGCCCGGGGTGAACCACCAGGTCTCGGCCGGGTCGTCCGGCTCGTACCCGTGCAGCAGCAGGATCCGGTCGTCGGGGTCGAGCAGCACGACCCGCGCGACCTTCCGCGACTCCTCACCCATGTGCGCCCGCCTCGGTACGCGGCCGAGACCGCGACAGGACCCTGGCGACCGGCCCGTACGCCGCGCCGCCCAGGATCAGCACCGCCCCGGCCACCACCGAACCGGCCACCAGCTTCACCGGACCGGGCCGCGACACGCCGCCCGGCAGCGCCGCGAAGCTCCGCGGCCGCTCCACCATCGCGCCCAGCGGCCACGCCACGGCGTCCACCCGCGCGTTCACCGCACTGCGCGGCACCGAGCCCTGCCCGGGGTCCTGGAGATGGACGCGGGAGTCCTGCGAGCCGGCGCGCTCGTCACCGAGCAGGAAGAGCTGCCCCTCCGGCACCGCGGCCGAGAACGTCGTCGTGGAGGCGGGCCCCTTCGAGCGCAGATACGGTTCTTCAACGGCTTTTCCGTTGACCGTGAGCCGGCCCCCGATGTCGCAGCAGGCCACCGTGTCACCGCCCACGCCCACGACCCGCTTCACCATCGGCAGATCGCCCCAGGCCGAGTCCCTGAAGACCACCACGTCACCGCGCCGGACCTCGGAGCCGTCGATCCGCTGCGCCAGCACGCGGTCCCCCGCGGCGACGGTCGGGGCCATCGAGTCGGTCGGCACGGTGTACGGCTGGTACTGGACCGCTCCCCAGGCGAACCCACCGAGGAAGAGCACACAGCCGACGGCCACGGCCAGCCCCGACAGCACGCTGCCGAGACGGCCGTGGCCGTCGCCCGTCGTGACGTTTTTGCTCATCCCCGCGCTCCCGCCTTCGCCAGATCCACGATCTGGGACGGCACCCTACCCGCGGTGCCCTACCCGGCGGTACGCCGACCACAAGCCGACCGTCGGTCAGCCGTTACGCCGCCGTACGCCGCTTCCGCCGCCACAGGATGACCGGCAACGCCCCGGCGAGGCCCAGCGCGCCCGGCCCGGCCATCTCCGCGGCGGCGGTCGCGGCCGCCGCGGTGCTGAGCCCCGGCTGGTCGAACGTGTCCGGCACCGGCAGGGTGGACCAGCGGGTGACCGGCCAGGCCACCACGACCGCCCGTCCGACGACCTGGTCGTCGGCGATCGTGCCGCTGCCGGGCAGTTCCTGGTGGTAGCGGGAGTCCAGCGAGTTCTGACGGTTGTCGCCCATCACCCAGATACGGCCCTCGGGCACCTTGATCGGCCCGAACGGCTCGTCGTCGCACGGCGTGGAGCCGGGGTGGATGTACGCGGTCTCGTCCAGCGGCTTGCCGTTGACGACGACCTTGCCGCCCTTCTTGCAGCCCACGGTGTCGCCGCCGACCGCGATGACCCGCTTGATCAGGTCCTTCTCCTCGGCGGACGGCATCAGGCCGATGAAGCTCAGGAACTTCTGCACCACGTTGGGCTCGGGAGTGGGCTCGCCCTCCAGCCAGCCGCCCGGGTCGTGGAAGACGACCACCTCGCCGCGCTCCGGCTCCGACCCGAACCATGGGGTGAGCTTGTCGACCAGCACCCGGTCGCCGCGCTGGAGGGTGTTCATCATCGACTCCGAGGGAATCGAGAACGCCTGCACCAGGAACGTCTTGATCAGCAGCGCCAGGAGCAGCGCGATACCGATCAGCAGCGGCAGTTCCTTCCAGAAGGAACGGGGCTTCCTCGGCTCGTCAGGGCCGCCGTCCTCGGCGGTGTCGCCGTCAGTCGGACCGGCCTCGGATGGGGGCTCCCCGGCGGAACCGGACGACGAAGCCTCGCCGAACCTGTCGGGCCTCTCCTCGGGCTCGTCGTGTCCGGATCGCGCGCCGACCGCCAAATCCCCCACATCCACTCCTCACTCCGTGCAACCGCCGGCCCCACAGCAGGGGCAGGCCCATCACTCCCATAACGAGCGGGAGTTCCGCAGGGGTCGGGAGCCCGGTCAATCCGTTCACATTCCGAGAGGACACACTATGCGACGCGCCGAGCGCCGTCGCAGTCCCGGTCCGCGAGTCCGGGACGGACGCGAAGGTGTCCGGCTCCTCCAGGCTCCGCCAGTGGTCGAAGGGCCAGGCGATGACGACCGCCCGCCCCACGACCTCCTCCTCCGAGACCGTTCCCTGAAACGCCTCGTTCAGGTGAAATCGCGAGTCCGCCGAGTTCGACCGGTGGTCCCCCATCACGAAGATCCGTCCGTCCGGCACCTTCACCTCGAACGGGATGGTCGAGGGGACGTCTCCCGGGTGCAGATACGGTTCGGTGAGCGGTACGCCGTTGACGGTGACCCTTCGGTCCTTGTCGCAGCACTTGACGGTGTCCCCGCCGACCGCGACGACCCGTTTGATCAGGTCCTGTTCGTCCTCGGACGGCAGCAGACCGATGAAGGTCAGGGCCTGCTTGGCCTGCTTGACGCCCACCGGGTCGTCCTCCTTGGGCGTCTGCTCCTGCTGGAGCCAGCCGCCCGGGTCCTTGAAGACGACGACGTCCCCGCGCTGCGGCTTGGAGCCGAACCACGGGGTGAGCTTGTCCACCAGTACCCGGTCGTCGATCTGGATCGTCTGCTCCATGGAGCCGGACGGGATGACGAAGGCCTGCACCAGGAAGGTCTTCAGGACGAGCGCGATGAGCAGCGCCACGGTGATGAGGAGGGGTATCTCCTTGACGGCCGACCGGCGCCGGCGCCGCTTGACCTTGCGGGCCAGTTTGCGCCGCTCCGCGCGCCCGGGCAGCGGCCGGGCGCCGTCCGTGGGACGTGAGCCGGTGGGCAGCCGGGTGTCGGCCCGGTGGCTGCCCTGCTTGCCGCGGTTACCCATGGCCCCCGCCCGCCGCTCCCGCCGCCTCCGGTACGTCGCGGAAGGCGCCCGTGGGCTCCACCTCCGACCAGCGCCCGAACGGCCAGCCGATCCAGTCCGCCCGCCCGATCACCCGGTCCACGGGGACCATGCCGCCGCCCGGGGAGCCGAGGTGGTCGCGGGAGTCGCGCGAGTGGCTGCGGTGGTCCCCCATGACCCACAGGGTGCCCTGGGGTACGACGATGTCGAAGGGCACCCGCGAGGGTGCGTCACCGGGGTACAGGTAGTCCTCGTCCACGGGTACGCCGTTCACCTCGACCCTTCCCCCCTTGTCGCAGCACTTCACGCGGTCGCCTCCCACGCCCACGACGCGCTTGACGAAGTCGGTGTCGGCCGGCTCGGCGAGGCCGAGTGCGGCGGCCGCGCCGCGCAGCAGCCCGGCGACCGGGTTCTGCTCCGGTGCCTCCTGGACGAAGGATCCGGTGCCGTCGAAGACGACCACGTCCCCGCGCGCGGGCTCGGCACCGAAACGGTACGCCACCTTGTTCACCAGTACCCGGTCCCCGATCCGGAGGGTGGGTTCCATGGAGCCGCTCGGGATCTGGAAGGGCTGCACCACGAAGTGGCTGAACAGCAGCAGGAAGACCGCACAGGCAAGCCCGATCAGCCCGGCACGCCGCCAGGAGAGCCGCGTGAGCCGTCGGAGGCGCGGGGGCCGGAAACGCACGGAGCGCGACCGCTCCTCCTTCTCGGAGGAACGGTCGCGCTCTGTGTGCTGTGCTTCGGTGTCCATCGGAGCCAGATGGTATCCGGCCCTCCTGTGACGGTCAGTTGTCGCGCTTCTCCTTGATCTTCGCGGCCTTGCCGCGCAGCTCACGGAGGTAGTACAGCTTGGCGCGACGGACGTCACCGCGGGTCACGAGCTCGATCTTCTCGAAGATCGGGCTGTGCACCGGGAAGGTGCGCTCGACGCCGACGGAGAAGGAGACCTTGCGGACGGTGAACGTCTCGCTGACGCCCGAGCCCTGGCGGCGGATGACGACACCCTTGAACTGCTGGATACGGGAGCGGTTGCCCTCGATGACGCGGACGTGGACGTTCACGGTGTCACCGGGACGGAACGCCGGGACGTCGGTACGCAGGGACGCGGAGTTGACAGCGTCGAGCACGTGAGACATGTGTGTCTGCTTCCTCGCTGATGCCACAGGTCATCAACGGAATGTCGTAAGGAGAAAAGGGGTGCTGATCGCGTCGGACGGGCGTCGTGTCCCCCTGTGGCAGGGGCGCACGCCGGACGTACAGCAGCGGCCTATTCTTCCACGTCCTGCGGCCTGCGCCAAAATCGGCCACCTTGTTCCGGTGCCCAGCCCAGCAGGGAGAGGGTTTCGCGGTCCTTCTTGTCGAACGCGGAGGGGTCGCAGCGCTCGATCAGATCGGGCCGGTGGCGGGCGGTACGCCGCAGCGCCTCGTCCCGCCGCCACCTCGCGATCTTGCCGTGGTGTCCGCTGAGCAGGACGTCGGGGATGCCGCGGCCGCGCCACTCGGGCGGCTTGGTGTAGACGGGGCCTTCCAGCAGGTTGGCCATCGCGCCGGGGGCGAAGGAGTCGTCCCGGTGGGATTCGGCGTTGCCCAGGACGCCGGGCAGCAGGCGCGCCACGGCTTCGGTGACGACCAGGACGGCGGCCTCGCCGCCGGCCAGTACGTAGTCGCCGATGGACACCTCGTAGACCGGTATCCGGGTGGCGTACTCGTCCATGACACGGCGGTCGATGCCTTCGTACCGGGCCGGGGTGAAGATCAGCCAGGGGCGCTGGGAGAGCTCGACGGCCAGTTCCTGGGTGAAGGGCCGGCCGCTGGGCGTGGGGACGACCAGCACGGGTCCGTGCGCGCCGGTCTCGTAGCCGGAGGCCAGGACGTCGTCCAGGGCGTCGCCCCAGGGCTCGGTCTTCATGACCATGCCGGGGCCGCCGCCGTAGGGGGTGTCGTCGACCGTGTTGTGCCGGTCGTAGGTCCACCGGCGCAGATCGTGTACGTGGACGTCGAGCTGGCCGCGCGCGCGTGCCTTGCCGACGAGGGAGACGTTCAGCGGTTCCAGGTACTCCGGGAAGATCGTGACGACGTCGAGCCGCATCAGGACCCGTCCTCGTCACGGGTGGACACGATCTCGGCGCGGTCGTCGATGAGTCCCGGCGGCGGGGTGATGACCGCCTTCTGCTCGTCGAGGTCGATGTCGGTGACGATCTCCTCGACGAACGGGATCATGACTTCACTGCCGTCGGGCCGTTCCACCACGAACAGGTCCTGGGAGGGCAGGTGGGAGATCTCGGTGATCCGGCCGACCTCGGTGCCGTCGGCGAGGACGACGTCCAGGTCGATGAGCTGGTGGTCGTAGTACTCGTCGGGCTCCTCCGGACGCTCGTCCGGGTCCACATCGGCGATCAGCAGGGTGTTGCGCAGGGCCTCGGCGGCGTTGCGGTCCCGTACACCCTCGAAGCGCAGCAGCAGCCGGCCGCTGTGGACGCGGCCGGTCTCGATGGTCAGCGGCCCGGTGGAGGCCGGGTCCGTGGCCAGTACGGCACCGGGCGCGAGCCGCAGCTCGGGCTCGTCCGTACGCACCTCGACGGTGACCTCGCCCTTGATGCCGTGGGCGCGGCCGATCCGTGCGACTACCAGCTGCACTACCTCTCCTTTACGACAACGACTACGGGCCGGGGCGGGCCCGAAGCCCTCCCCGGCCCGTGCCGGCGCATTTAAGCGAAAACAGCCAACTTGATCAGCGGACCTGGTCCACGTCGACGAGGTCGACGCGGATGCCACGGCCGCCGATGGCGCCCACGACGGTACGCAGAGCGCGCGCGGTGCGGCCGTTGCGGCCGATCACCTTGCCGAGGTCGTCGGGGTGGACCCGGACCTCCAGCACGCGCCCACGGCGCAGGTTGCGCGAGGCGACCTGCACGTCGTCGGGGTTGTCGACGATGCCCTTCACGAGGTGCTCGAGAGCCTCCTCGAGCATGCTCAGGCCTCGGTCGACTCGGTGGACGCGGCCTCGGCCTCGTCCGCCTTCTTGTCGGCCTTCTTCGCCTTCGGGGTGATGGCCTCACCCTTGGTGTCGTCGCCCTCGAGCGCCTTGGCGAAGGCGTCGAAGGAGGCGCGCTTGTCTTCCTTGGCCGCCGGGGCCAGCAGCGGCTTCTCCGGGGCCGGGAGGCCCTTCGCCTTCTGCCAGTCGCCGGTGAGCTTCAGGATCGCGAGGACCGGCTCGGTCGGCTGGGCGCCGACGGACAGCCAGTACTGCGCACGCTCCGAGTCGACCTCGATGCGCGACGGGTTCTGCACCGGGTGGTACAGGCCGATCTCCTCGATGGCCCGGCCGTCACGGCGGGTACGGGAGTCGGCGACGACGATGCGGTAGTGAGGCGAACGGATCTTGCCCAGACGCTTCAGCTTGATCTTGACTGCCACGGGTGTGGTGTCTCCTGGTCTTGACGTGGTTGGGCACAACGTGATGCCGCGTGGGGTTGCGGTACTCGAGTGCCCGATGGACGCGTCAGCCGGAGGAGAGAGGGGTCCTGTTCGACTGTCGAGTACAGCTAGCCATTGTGCCACATCACGCGCGGTCAGCTCGCCGCGCCCACGGCTTCCGGGATACGGAAGGGCTTCCCGCAGCCGCCGCACACGATGGGCGCCTGCGCGAGGACCGAGGGCACGACCCGGACGTTGCGACCGCAGTCGCACACGGCCTTGACGCGTACGCCGCCACCGGAGGAACCGTGCCGGGCGGCCGGCCCGCGGAAGGAGCGCTTGGTGTCCGCGGCCGTGGCGACCGTGTGCGCCTTGAGGGCGCGCTGCAGCCGCTCCATGGTCGGGCGGTACCGGCGCTTGGCCTCGGGGCTGAGCGTGACCAGGGAGAAACCGCTGCTGGGGTGCGGCTCCTCGGAGTGGTCCAGGCCCATCTCCTCGGCGATCGCCAGGAATCTGCGGTTGTGGTAGCGACCGGCGCGCGAGGTGTCGCGGACGCCTCGCGCGGCGGCGATGCCGTGGACTGCCTCATGGAGCAGTCGTTCGAAGGAGAGCTCGGCGCCACACGCGGACGACGACTCTCCGATCAGGGATTCGGGCGCGGCAAGATCGGGCAGCTCGGGGTGGTGCCGCTGAATGTCGGCCCACGCCTGTGCCAGCTCTGCGGCGAGAACAGGTGGTGTCGTGCTCACGTCGTGACAACGAGCCGGAGTGCCGCCGGGTTCCATTCCGGGGCATCCCAAATAATTTGCACGTACCCGTCAGTTGCCGTTGATGCGTCCTGACGAGGGCCAGTGCGCTGATCTGCGGAGAAGCCGCGCAGCTCCCATCAAGGTGGTACGTAGCGGCGCGTACGCCCCGGCGCGTAGCCGGCCGCCGTGCGCCGGTCGCCGCCCCCGGATCGTGGAGGGCGCGCGGGCGGGGCCCCGAGCGGTGTACGGAGCCGACAGTACCGGGGCCGTTCCCGGCACGGCCAACCACCCCGGCATCGGCGGGCACCGGGCGGTTCCCCCGCCGGTCAGGACGGGGTCAGGACGGAGGTCAGGACCCGGGCCGGGAGCCGGGCCGGGAGCCGGGCCGGGAAACGTGCCGGGGCCCGGGCCACATGGGCCGGCGGGCCCTCGGCGCCGTCCTGGCATGGCGGGATTCGCAGGGCGCCGCCACTATGGGAGGTGGTTCGTGCCGCACTCGGGGGCGCACAACCGGGGCACGCAAGCATTGCTCCCCGACCCCTGGACTTGGGGGCGGATGCGGAGTTCCCTGGCTACGGGGAGTGCGAGCGCACGTACACGGGGGCTGTCAATCAGGGCAGAGACGCACAGATGGACTCTCGGCGGATTGGGGCGCTTTCGATGACACCTATGCTCGTCCAGCACCACCCCCACCCGGCCTCGGCCCCTCCGGCTTCGGATGCGCCCGGCCGTGCCCGCGACTGGGCGGAGATCCAGGAACGGATGCTCGTCCCGCTCTATGAAGCGGTGTACGAGCACCTGGAGGTCGGTACCGGGACGCGGCTGCTCGGTCTCGGATGCGGCTCCGGCCTCGCCCTGCTGATGGCCGCCGCACGCGGCGCGCAGGTCACGGGCGTCGACACGGACCACGCGCGCGTGGACCTGGCCCGTAAGCGGCTGCTCCCCGACGCGGGCGGGCGTGAAACCCACCGCTGCGGCGAGACGAGGCTGCTGTACGGCGGGCCCGCGGACGCCGCGGACCTCACCCGTCCGGCGTACAACCTGATCACCGCCTTCCAGCCGATCGGCTGCACCGCGGGCGACTCCGACGGGCTGGCGCCCGCCCTCGCGGCCGCCGTACGGCTGGCGGAGCGGGGCAGCGCGGTGGTGCTGGCGGGCTGGGGCCCGCCGGAGCGGTGTGCCACCTCGGCGGTACTGCGGGTGGCGGGCCGGCTGACCGAGCGGCTGCGCACGGGCGCGACCTGGCGTCCGGCTCTCCGGGACGACCTGGAGGAGGTGGCCTCGCGGGCCGGGCTCAGGCCGGACGGCTCGGGACGGGTGGCGTGCCCGTTCGGGTACGCGGACATGGACAGCGCCGTACGCGGGCTGTTCTCGACCGGCCTGTTCGACGCGGCGGTGGCCGTCTCGGACCAGGCGACGGTGGAGAAGGAGGTCACCGAGGCCCTCCACCCGCATGTGCGCCCCGACGGCACCGTATGGATGCCCAACGTGTTCCGCTACCTCGTCGCCCGTACTCCGTGACACTCGCGGGGACACCGGCGGGTCACTCCTCCTTGGCGAGACGGGGGATGCCCGCGGCCCGGTAGGCGTCCTCCTCCTCCAGCGTCTCGTTCTCCAGGAGCGCCGCCGCCAGCGTGTCCAGCCTGGCGCGGTGCTCCTGGAGCTGTCGGCAGGCACTCTCGTAGCACTCGTCGACGATGCGGCGCATCTCGTGGGCGACGGCGTCCAGCGTGGCGGGCGCCGCCGACAGCCCGTACGCCTGCTGCGCGTCGCCGGGGATGGCGCTGAGCCGGCCGACCCGGTCGCTCATGCCCCAGCGGCCGGCCATGCCGCGCGCGATGTTGGTGACCTGTTCCAGGTCGCTCTCCGAGCCCGTCGTGATGACGCCGAAGACGATGTGCTCGGCCGCCATGCCGCCGAGCGCCCCGATGATGCGGCCGCGCAGATAGTCCTCCGTGTACGCGTACTTGTCGGCGTCCGGCGTCGACAGGGTCACCCCGAGGGCCCGCCCGCGCGGGACGATGGTGACCTTGCGGACCGGGTCGGCGCCGGGCTGGAGCATGCCGAGCAGCGCGTGCCCGCTCTCGTGGTACGCGGTACGGCGCCGTTCCTCCAGGGGCATGACCAGCGAGCGTTCGGCGCCGAGCTGGACCTTCTCCAGCGCGTCGGAGAGGTCCGAGCGGGTGACCTGGTGCTGTCGGCGCTTGACCGCGAGGAGGGCGGCCTCGTTGGCGAGGTTGGCCAGTTCGGCGCCGGTCATGCCCGGTGTCGTACGGGCGACCTGGGTGAGGTCGACGTCGTCGGCCAGTGGGATGTCGCGGGTGTGGATCCGGAGGATGGCCTCGCGGCCGCCCCGGTCGGGCGGGCTGACGTGGACGATCCGGTCGAAGCGGCCGGGGCGGGTCAGCGCCGGGTCCAGGACGTCGGCGCGGTTGGTGGCCGCGATGACGATGACGCCCTCGGAGCCGGAGAAGCCGTCCATTTCGGTGAGGATCTGGTTGAGCGTCTGTTCGCGCTCGTCGTGTCCGCCCATGGCGGCGCCGCCGCCCCTGACGCGCCCGATGGTGTCGATCTCGTCGATGAAGATGATCGCGGGCGCGACCTTGCGGGCCTCGTTGAAGAGTTCCCGTACGCGTGAGGCGCCGACTCCCACGATCATCTCGATGAACTCGGACGCGGACGCGGAGAAGAACGGCACGCCCGCCTCACCCGCCACGGCCCGCGCCAGCAGCGTCTTGCCGGTGCCGGGCAGGCCGGACAGCAGCACGCCGCGCGGCATCTTGGCGCCCATCCTGCGGTAGGCCTGGGGGTTCTTCAGGAAGTCGACGACGTCGTTGAGCTCGCCCTCCACCTCGTCGATCCCCGCGACGTCGGCGAAGGTGGTCCGCTGCCCCACCTCCAGCTCGACCGGTTTGGGCGGCGCCTTGCGGCCGAGCATGCCGCCCGCGCCGAACCCGGCGCCCCTCATCCGCCGGGCGATGAACAGCCACAGCACGACGAGCAGCAGGATCGGCGCCAGCGAGAACAGCAGGTTGGCGAGGAAGCTGGGCTTCTCGACGACCGGCTCGGCCGTCACGGTGACCTTCTGCTTCGTCAGCTCGGCCCAGAGGTTGTCGTCGGCGAACGCCGGCCGCTGGGTGGTGAAGCGCTGCTTGTTCTTCAGCTCCCCCTCAATGGCGTCGCCCTTGGAGTAGATCTTTGTGACGTTGCCACCCGAAACCTGCTGGCTGAATTCGGTGTACGAGATGGTCCGCTCGTCGCCGTCACCGAAGTAGGACAGGGCCAGATTGGTGAGGATGAAGACGGCCACCGCGGCGAGAAGCAGCCCCATCCAGCCCGGCATCCTCTTGCGTGGAGGCGGTGGAGGCGGTGCGCCCTCGGAGCGCCAGGGCTGGTCGGTACGGTCGCGCGGGGGTACGGAATCGGCCACGCAGCCATGATGCGAGAGGCTAACGAAAGCGGCATTACGGACGCCGGGGCGTCCACCCCCGTATGGCCGACGCCCCCGACAGGCGGGGCCCTGTTCCTCCCGGCACGCGAGGACGTCCCCCTGCCGGGCGTGGGCCTCCCGGACGGGCATGAGACGTCTCCCTGGCGGGCCGAGGGCGTCCGCCTCCCCAGGCGGGGGGCTCCTGAATGGACGAACGGGCGTCCACCCGTGGTGGACGCCCGTTCGACGAGGCCGGGAGGCCGTGCCTTATGTGGTTGCTGGTCAGCCCATGAACTTCTTGAACTCGTCAGGGAGCTCGAAGTCCTTGCCCGGTTCACCGTTCGGCAGCCCGAACGCGCCGCCCTGCTGGGCCTGTTCGCGGCGCGCCGCCTCGGCGGCCTCCTCGGCCTTCCGCTTCATCGGGTTGCCGCTCTTGCGCTTGCCCTTGGCCTGCTTCTGCTGCTTCTTCTGCCGGCCCGGGCCACCGCCCATGCCCGGGATGCCCGGCATACCGGGCATGCCGCCGCCCTGGGCCATGCGGGACATCATCTTGCGGGCCTCGAAGAACCGCTCGACCAGCGACTTGACCGCGCTGACGTCGACACCTGAACCACGGGCGATACGCGCCCGGCGGGAGCCGTTGATGATCGTCGGGTCCTGGCGCTCGCCCGGCGTCATCGACTTGATGATCGCGGCCGTACGGTCCACGTCCCGCTCGTCGATGTTGTTGATCTGCTCCTTCATCTGCGCCATGCCCGGGAGCATGCCGAGCAGCTTGGAGATGGAGCCCATCTTCCTGACCTGCTCCATCTGGGCCAGGAAGTCGTCGAGCGTGAAGTCCTTGCCCTTGCTGCTCGCCAGCTTGGAGGCCATCTTGGCGGCCTCTTCCTGGCTGAAGGTCTGCTCGGCCTTCTCGATCAGCGAGAGCACGTCGCCCATGCCGAGGATGCGGGACGCCATGCGGTCCGGGTGGAACGCGTCGAAGTCGTCCAGCTTCTCGCCGTTGGAGGCGAACATGATCTGGCGGCCGGTCACGTGCGCGATCGACAGCGCGGCACCACCGCGGGCGTCGCCGTCGAGCTTGGACAGCACCACGCCGTCGAAGCCGACGCCGTCGCGGAACGCCTCGGCCGTGTTGACCGCGTCCTGACCGATCATCGCGTCGACGACGAACAGCACCTCGTCGGGGCTGACGGCGTCGCGGATGTCCGCGGCCTGCTGCATCAGCTCCTGGTCGATGCCGAGGCGGCCGGCGGTGTCGACGATGACCACGTCGTACTGCTTGGTCTTCGCGTACTCGACCGAGTCCTTGGCGACCTGGACCGGGTCACCGACGCCGTTGCCCGGCTCGGGGGCGTAGATGCCGACGCCGGCGCGCTCGGCGACGACGGCGAGCTGGTTGACGGCGTTCGGGCGCTGGAGGTCACAGGCGACGAGGAGCGGCGCGTGCCCCTGGCCCTGGAGCCACTTGCCGAGCTTTCCGGCGAGGGTGGTCTTACCAGCACCCTGGAGACCCGCGAGCATGATCACGGTCGGCGGGTTCTTGGCGAACCGCAGACGGCGGGTCTCGCCGCCGAGGATGCCGATGAGCTCCTCGTTGACGATCTTGATGACCTGCTGGGCGGGGTTCAGCGCCTGCGAGACCTCGAGCCCGAGCGCCCGCTCCTTGACCTGCTTGATGAAGGCCCGCACCACGGGCAGCGCGACGTCGGCCTCCAGCAGTGCGATACGGATCTCGCGGGCGGTGGCGTCGATGTCCGCCTCGGACAGGCGCCCCTTGCCCCGGAGGTTCTTGAATGTCGCTGCAAGGCGGTCGGAGAGGGTATCGAACACGGCAGTCGCGGATCCTCGGGTGTAGGTGGGGGTCCCCCTGTTCGAGCGAAGCCGAGAACTAGGGGGAGGGCGGACAGTCGCCCCCCAGGGTATCCGCCCGGCGCGGTTACACATCAGCCCCGGCCGGAACGGGGCCCCTGCGGGCGCGGTGCCGGGTGGCGGCCACCCCCGGTGGGTGCCCGGCCGTCGTCCGTCCGACGGCTATCGGTCGCGGAGATCGGCCTCCAGGGTGCGGGCCACCTCCGAGGCTTCTTCCGGGGTCAGTGTGGCGCCCGTGACGTCCGTGACGTAGAAGGCGTCGACCGCGTTCGCGCCCAGCGTCGAGATGTGGGCGCTGCGGACGCGGACCGCGGCCGTTTCGAGGGCGCGGCCGATGCGGTGCAGCAGGCCCGGGGCGTCATGGGCGCGGACTTCGATGACCGTGGCCAGCGTCGACCCGGCCGGGGCGACCGTGACGCGCGGTGGCGGGGCCGTGACGCCGCGCCGGCGCGGGTAGGCAGCCTCGCGCTCGGCGAGGCGGCCGGCGATGTTCAGGGAGCCGTCCAGGGCCCGGAAGAGGTCGGCGCGCAGCCGGGTGGCCTGCGGCAGGGAGCCGTATTCGGCCGCGACGCGCCAGTTCAGTACGAGGACGGCGGCGGGGCCGAGCTCGGTGGGCAGGTCGATGGCGCGGAGGTCGGCGGAGCGGACGGTGAGGCGGTGCAGGGCGAGGACCCCGGCGACGGCGGGCAGGACGCCCGGCTGGTCGGGGAGGGCGATGAGCAGTTCGACGCCGACCGGTTCCGGTTCCGTGTGTTCGGAAGGGTGCTCGGCGTGGAGGGTCAGGACCGGTTCGCCGGTGCGGAGGGCTTCGACGGCGAGGCGTTCCTCCTCGGCGCTGGGTGCGGCGGCGGGCTCCGGGGCGGGGGGTGTGCCGCCCGCGAGGACGCCCCCGACCCGTTTGACCAGGTCGGCGACGAGTGAGGCGCGCCAGGAGGACCAGGCGGCGGGGCCGGTGGCCAGGGCGTCGGCCTCGGTGAGGGCGTGCAGGAGTTCCAGCGTGGACGCCGAGCCGACGGCCGCGGCGACGGACTGGACGGTGGCCGGGTCGTCCAGGTCGCGGCGGGTCGCGGTCTCGACGAGCAGCAGGTGGTGGCGTACGAGGGTGGCGATGACGACGACGTCGTGCGGGTCGAAGCCGATCCGGCCGGCCACGTCCCGGGCGATGGTCTCGCCCGCCACGGAGTGGTCGCCGGGCCAGCCCTTGCCGATGTCGTGGAGGAGGGCCGCGACCAGGAGGAGGTCGGGGCGGCCGACGCGGCGAGTGAGGGCGGCGGCGCGTACCGCGGTCTCGACGAGGTGCCGGTCGACCGTCCAGGTGTGGACGGGGTTGCGCTGCGGGCGGCAGCGGACGCGTTCCCAGTCGGGCAGGAGGCGGGTGATGAGGCCTTCGGCCTCCAGGGCTTCCCAGACGGGGACGGTGGGTTCTCCGGCGCCGAGGAGCGTGACGAGTTCCTCGCGCGCGTCGGCCGGCCAGGGCTCGGGCAGCGGTTTCGTGGTGGCCGCGAGGTGGCGTACGGCGTGCAGGGAGAGGGGCAGGCCGGACTGGGCGGCCGCGGCGGCGGCGCGCAGCGGGAGGACCGGGTCGCGTTCGGGGCGGGCGGTGCGGGCGAGGACGACCTCGCCGTCCATCTCGACGACGCCCTCGGCGAGCGGGGTGCGTTCGATGGGGGGCTTCCCGCCCAGCATCTTGCGCAGCCTGGGGCGTACGGACCGGGCGCGCAGGACCCGGTTGACCTCGCGCCAGGTGACGTCGCCGGCGTACGAGATGGTGCGGGCGGCTTCGTAGACCTGGCGGAGCAGGGTGTCGGAGTCGAGCAGCTCCAGGGCGCCGGCGACCTGGTCCTGTTCCTGGAGGGCGAGGCGGTCGGTGGCCCGCCCGGTGACGAGGTGGAGTGCGTCGCGGGCGTCGAGGAGGGTGCGGCGGGCTTCGGCGAGCCCTTCACGGGGGGCGTCGGCGAGCCAGGAGGCGGCGACCGCGCGCAGGGCGGTGGCGTCGCGCAGGCCACCGCGGGCCTCCTTGAGGTCGGGTTCGAGGAGGAACTGCAGCTCGCCCTGGCGTTCGGCGCGCTCCCGGCACAGTTCACCGAGTTCGGGGAGGCGTTTGGGGGCCTGGTTGCGCCAGTCGGCGAGGACGGTCGTACGCAATCCGGCGACCAGTCCGAGGTCGCCCGCGATGGGGCGGGCGTCGAGGAGGCCGAGCTGGACCTTGAGGTCCTCGGCGGCGGTCTTGCGGGCCTCGGCCGGGGTGCGTACGGAGTGGTCGAGGGCGAGGCCCAGGTCCCAGACGGGGTACCAGATGCGGTCGGCGAGCGCCGCGATGGTGGTGGCGTCGGCGGTGCCGTCGTGGAGGAGCAGCAGGTCGAGATCGCTGCGGGGGGAGAGTTCACCGCGTCCGTAGCCGCCGACGGCGACGAGGGCGGTGCCTCGGGGCGGGGCGGCGGCCGTGTGGAGGGCGGTCAGCCAGTCGTCGGTGAGCCGCGCCAGGGCGGTACGGCGCGGCGGCCCGGACCGCGCCTCCTGCTGGAGGAGGCGCAGCCGGGCCGCCGCGTAGCCGCTGGGTCCCGAGTCTTCGCTGGTCACATCGGTACTCGTCACCCGTGGGCTCCTTACAGTGCGTCGGGTCCGCGTTCGCCGGTGCGGACGCGTACGGCGGTGTCGACGGGGACGCTCCACACCTTCCCGTCACCGATCTTGCCGGTGCGGGCGGCCTTCACCACCACGTCGATGAGCTGTTCGGCGTCGTCGTCCTCGACCAGCACCTCGATACGGATCTTCGGGACGAGGTCGACGGTGTACTCGGCGCCCCGGTAGACCTCGGTGTGGCCGCGCTGCCGTCCGTAGCCGCTGGCCTCGGTGACGGTCAGGCCCTGGACTCCGAAGGCCTGGAGGGCCTCCTTGATCTCGTCCAGGCGGTGCGGCTTGACGACCGCGGTGATGAGCTTCATGCGTCCACCTTCTTGTTCTCCGCTGCGGGCAGGGCCTCGGTGAGGGACTTGCGCGAACCGGCACCGCCGCCGGCCCCGCTGAAGTCGTACGCCGTCTCGGCGTGCTCGACCTGGTCGATGCCCCGGACCTCGTCGTCCTCGCTGACGCGCATCCCCATCACCTTGTCGATGAGGAAGGCGAGCAGCGCGGAGACGATCAGAGAGTAGGCGAGGACGGCGAAGACTCCGGTGGCCTGCTTGCCGAGCTGCTCCAGGCCGCCGCCGTAGAAGAGGCCCTTGGCGTCGGACTGGACGCCGCCGGTGGCGAAGAAGCCGACCAGCAGCGAGCCGACCACACCGCCGACGAGGTGGACGCCGATGACGTCGAGGGAGTCGTCGTAGCCGAACTTGTACTTCAGGCCCACGGCCATGGCGCACAGCAGACCGGCGATGGCGCCGATGGCGATCGCGCCGAGCGGCGAGCAGGAGCCGCCGGCCGGGGTGATGGCGACCAGGCCCGCGACCGCGCCGGAGGCGGCGCCGAGGGTGGTGAAGGCGCCGTGGCGAATCTTCTCGTACGCGAGCCAGGCGAGCATCGCGGCGGCGGTGGCGACCTGGGTGTTGACGAACATCACCGCGCCGACGCCGTCGTCGTTGCCGAGCCACGAGCCGGCGTTGAAGCCGAACCAGCCGAACCACAGCAGGCCGGCGCCGAGCATGACCAGCGGCAGGCTGTGCGGCCGCATCGGGTCCCTCTTGAAGCCGACGCGCTTGCCGATGACCAGGATCACACCCAGGGCGGCGGCACCGGCGTTGATGTGGACGGCCGTGCCGCCCGCGAAGTCGATGACGCCCATCTCGAAGAGCCAGCCGCCGGTGCCCCACACCCAGTGGGCGACAGGGAAGTAGACGACGGTGACCCACAGGGCGATGAACAGGGCCCACGCGGTGAACTTCACGCGGTCCGCGAGCGCGCCGCTGATCAGGGCGGGCGTGAGGATCGCGAACATCAGCTGGAAGACGGCGAAGACGTACACCGGGATGGTGTAGCCGTCCCACAGCTCGGTGATCCCGATGCCGCTGAGCCCGACGTAGTCGGACGACCATCCGACGATGGAGCCCGAGTCGGTGCCGAAGGCGATGCTGAAGCCGTAGAGCACCCACAGGATCGTGACGATCCCGAGGCTGATGAAGCTCATCATCAGCATGTTGAGGGTGGATTTGACGCGGACCATGCCTCCGTAGAAGAAGGCGAGGGCCGGTGTCATCAGCATCACCAGGGCGGAACAGATGAGCATGAACCCGGTGTTGGCGGCAGACAGCGTGGGTGCGTCTGCGGCAAGGGTCGTGATGCCTGGGGGCATCGGCGTCTCCTCGTCGTCGGTACGGCCTGTGCGGGGCTGAGCCGGTGCTGCGTTCGGCTATGAGGGGTGGCCGGTTATGAGCCCGAGATTTACGCAGCGCGGTTTCGGTCAATGCCGCACGATGTTTCGCCGCAGTGACGAAGAGGGCGGGTGTGTTACGTCGCCATGAACCGCGGAGTCACGGGGATGTAACGGGAGTACCCTCCGCACACGTCATGGGACCGGCCGCGACGGTCACCCTGTTGACCTGGCAATGGGGGAGCCGAGTCGGGCTGTACGGGGTGACGGTCGCGGCCGGAGTCTGGTGTTGTTCCTGGTCAGACCGCTTCTGCGGTCTCGGGGAGCTGGGCGGTGAGGATGTCGGTGAGCCTGGCCACCTCCGGTACGTCCCCGAAGTCGCGGGCCGCCGTGTCGACAGTCTTGCGCAGCCGGGTGTTGACCCGCTCGGAGCGGACCCGCCGGGCGATGCCGAGGGCGGACTCGGCCAGCTTGGTGGCCTCCTCCGGCTCGCGCTTGAGCAGGTGAACGGTGGCCATGCCGACCAGGTTGAGGGCGTACGAACGCTGGTGGTCCTCGTCCTTGGAGAACAGGTCCACGGCCCGCTGCATCACGGGCTCGGCGAGCGAGGCGTACGTGGGGCTGCGGCCGGCCACATAGGCGAGGTCGCGGTAGGAGTGCGCGTTCTCCCCGTTCAGCTCGGCCTCGGAGAAGAAGCGGATCCAGTCGGGCTCGGGCTCGCCGTCGAGGCCGACGTCGGCGAAGGTGTCCTCCGCCATCCGCACGGCCCGCTTGCACTTGCTGGGCTGGCCCATGTTCGCGTACGCCCGGGCCTCCATCGCATACAGCATGGCCTGGGTGCGGGAGGTCGCGCACTCCCGGCTTCCGTACTGGGCGAGGTGGATGAGCTCCAGCGCGTCGTCGGGCCGTCCGAGGTGGATCATCTGGCGGCTCATGGAGGAGAGGATGTACGAGCCCAGCGGCTTGTCGCCGGCCTCCTTGGCGGCGTGCAGGGCGAGGACGAAGTACTTCTGGGCAGTGGGCTGGAGGCCCACGTCGTAGCTCATCCAGCCGGCCAGTTCGGCCAGTTCGGCGGCGCACTTGAACAGCCGCTTCGCGGTCGAGGCGGGCTGCGGCTCCTGCAACAGGTCGGTGACCTCGTGAAGTTGGCCGACGACCGCCTTGCGGCGCAGCCCGCCACCGCACTGGGCGTCCCACTGGCGGAACATGACGGTGGTGGATTCCAGCAGGTCCAGCTCGGCGCGGGAGAGCCGGGTGGGGCGGCGCGGGGCGGTCGGTTCGGCGCGGGCCGGTTCGACTGTGGGGGTGGGTACGAGCCAGCGCTGCATGGGCTCGATGAGGGCGGGGCCGGCGGCCAGGGCGAGCGAGGTGCCGAGGAAGCCGCGCCGGGCCAGCATCAGGTCGCTGCGGGAGAAGTCGCTGAGCAGGGCCACGGTCTGGGGGCCCGCCCAGGGGAGGTCGACGCCGGACACCGAGGGTGACTGGTGTGCCGTGCGCAGGCCGAGGTCCTCGATGGCGACGACGCTGCCGAACCGCTCGGAGAACAGCTCGGAGAGGATGCGCGGGATGGGCTCGCGCGGCTGTTCGCCGTCGAGCCAGCGCCGTACGCGCGAGGTGTCGGTGCTGATGTGGTGTGCGCCCATCTGGCGCGCCCGGCGGTTCACTTGACGCGCCAGCTCGCCCTTCGACCAGCCGCTGCGCACGAACCACGAGCTCAGCTGCTCGTTCGGGCGCTTCCCGGCGTTCGTACCGTCTGCGCCACTGCCGCCCACTGGAAGGCCCCCATCCGCCGAATCACTGTTGCGCGAACCCGTATCAGAATGCCGTCAATCACGGCCGCCCGTCCGGAGGTTGCACCCTTCGAACAGGGAACCGGCTTGCCTCCGGCATACCCACCTGTGCGGCCACTACCCCGGGTTCGTGCACTGAAAGTAATCCTACGATCACCCGCCCGGCGAGGTCGTTTCCATAAACGCCACCATTCGCCACCCCTTCGAATGAACTCCCCCGCCGCCAGGCGCGATTCACTTGACACGACGACGATCGGGAGTCGGCGGACGGTAGCGCGACAAGGCGTGCGCTACGGGACGCACCACCCTGCGCACCACTGCGCGCCGCCCGCCGGGGTACGGCCGCGACGGAGTGTCACGGTGGAACTCCGGGTCGTAACCACCGGCGATTTCCACCGTTGGAGGGGACATGGGCTTCACGATCGGCGGCTCCCGCATCCTGTCCGGCTCGCGGCGGCGCGGCGCCCGCGCCACGGAGTGCACCGTGGCCGCGGAGTACACCGGCCTGTGGGGCTGGGACGTGGTCCCCGGCGCCCGGGCCGCGTCCGGCCGGTGCTCCTGCGGCGACCCGGCCTGTACGGCTCCGGGGGCGCACCCGCTGGACTTCGCACCCGAGGTGCCGGCGGGCTCGACGCTCGACGCGGTCGCCGAGGTCTGGTCGGAGTTCCCCGGCGCGGCGCTGATGCTGCCCGTGGGCCGCACCTTCGACGTGCTGGAGGTCGCGGAGCAGGCCGGCCACCGGGCGCTGGTCCGGCTGGAGCGGATGGGCCTGCCGCTGGGCCCGGTGTGCGTCACGCCCACGGACCGGGCGCAGTTCTTCGTGGCGCCCGGCGCGGCGGCGGAGCTGCCGCAGCTGCTGTACCGGATGGGCTGGGACGACGCGGACCTGGATTTGCGGTGCCTCGGCCCGGGCGCGCACATCACGGCTCCCCCGTCGGACCACGCGGGCCTGGGCCCCGCCCGCTGGCTCCGCCCCCCGACCCTCGACGCGGGCGCCCCGCCCCAGGCCCGCCTGCTGCTGGGCACGCTGGCGTACATCTGCCACCGGTCGGCGATGTAACGGGGCCCGCCCCCGTTCCCCCGGGCACGGCAGCTTCGCGGGGGCTTCCCCCCACCCCGCCCCTTCCCGAAACCGGGGGCTCCGCCCTCGGGCCCCCGTGCGGGGGGGGAGGTGTTCATGGGGGCTGACGCCCCCAGGCGCGGCAGCTTCGCGCCGCGGGGTGCGGCACGCACGCGGATGCGACGCTTCGCGCGCGAAAGGCCACCCACGCAGCCGGGCACTCGGTGCGCGCTGCCAAGGGCAGCACGCACGTGGACGCGGTGGGGCTGGGCCCGCCCCGAAGGGGACGCGCAGTGCGGGGTGTTCTGGGCGTAAGACGACCGAGCTTGCGAAGGAGAGCCCAGGACACCCCGTACGGAGCGGACCCAACGGCACGCCCCCCACGCCGGGGCGGCCCGACAGGGCGCCGCCCGGACGGGCGAGCCCGACAAAGCCCCGCCCTGGAGGGGCACCCCCACACCCCCGCCCCGGAGGGGCACCCCCCGTAAGGGCGCCCGCCCGGTGGGAGGGCTAGTCGCCGATCAGGGCGTCGACGAAGGCTTCCGGTTCGAAGGGGGCCAGGTCGTCCGGGCCCTCGCCCAGGCCGACCAGCTTCACCGGGACGCCCAGCTCCCGCTGGACCGCGACGACGATGCCGCCCTTGGCCGTGCCGTCCAGCTTGGTGAGGACGATGCCGGTGATGTCGACGACCTCGGCGAAGACCCGCGCCTGGACCAGCCCGTTCTGGCCGGTCGTGGCGTCCAGGACGAGCAGGATCTCGTCCAGCGGGCCGTGCTTCTCCACGACGCGCTTGACCTTGCCGAGCTCGTCCATCAGACCGGTCTTGGTGTGCAGCCGGCCCGCCGTGTCGATCAGCACCACGTCGGCGCCCTCGGCGATACCTTCCTTCACCGCGTCGTACGCGACCGACGCCGGGTCGCCCGCCTCCGGTCCGCGCACCGTGCGTGCGCCGACCCGCTCGCCCCAGGTCTGGAGCTGGTCCGCGGCCGCCGCGCGGAACGTGTCCGCCGCGCCGAGGACGACCGACTTGCCGTCGGCGACGAGCACCCGCGCCAGCTTGCCGGTGGTCGTGGTCTTGCCGGTGCCGTTGACGCCGACGACCATGACGATCCCCGGCGTGTCCAGGTCGCTCTCGGTGTGGACGGTGCGGTCGAGGTCCGTACCGACGAGAGTGAGCAGCTCCTCACGCAGCAGGGCGCGCAGCTCCTCGGGCGTACGCGTACCGAGGACGCGCACGCGCTCGCGCAGGCGCTCCACCAGTTCCTGGGTCGGGGTGACGCCGACGTCGGCCGTGAGGAGGGTGTCCTCGATCTCCTCCCAGGTGTCCTCGTCGAGGTGCTCCCGCGACAGCAGGGTCAGCAGGCCCTTGCCCAGGGTGTTCTGCGAGCGGGCGAGCCGGGCGCGCAGCCGGACGAGCCGGCCGGCGGTCGGCTCCGGGACCTCGATCTCGGGCACGGGCGGCGCCGCGACGAGCGGGTCCTCGACGGCGGCGGGGGCCTCCAGGGCCTCTTCGGCCGTCGGGAGGTCCACCTCCTCGATGGTGCGGCGCGGTTCCTCCCGCGGTGTCTCCGCCTCCTCGCCGACGTGCGGCTCGGCGGGCGGAGCGGTGATGGTCGGCGTACTCGACGGCGCCTGGGGCGGCGGCAGCTGCTTCTTCTTGCGGCTGCTGACCACGAGGCCGCTGATCGCGCCGACCGCGACCAGAGCGATGACTACAGCAAGGATGAGGATTTCCATAACCCGTCCAGTATCGGCCACGACCGCCCCCGCGAGCGGTCTCGGAGCATGCACCCGGGACCAAGGCCCCTGTTTGGACCTTTTTGGACAGGAACGTACGATGCGGGGAGTCCCCCCTCCTCCCGCACGGAGCTGATCCATGCCCCACGCCTCCGAGTCCGAAGGCGCGACAGAGACCGCGATAGAGACCCGCGGTCTCGAGCCCGTCCCCGATGCCGAGCGCACCGGTCACATCCGGGAGCTGTTCCCCACCTGGGTCGCGGCGAACATCAGTGTGCTGCTGCTCACCATGGGCGCCGGCCTGATCGTCTTCAACGGCCTGAACTTCTGGCAGGTGCTGACCGTCGCGATCGCCGCGCCGGTCCTCTCGTACGGGATCGTCGGTCTGATCTCGATCGCGGGCAAGCGCGGCGGCTCCCCCGGCATGGCGCTGTCCCGTGCGGTGTTCGGGCAGCGCGGGAACCTTTTCCCGGGGACGCTGATCTGGGTGGCCCGCTGGGGCTGGGAGACGATCAACGCGGTGACGGGTGCGTACGCCGTCCTCACCGTCCTCGACCTGCTCTTCGGCATCAAGAGCAACACCGCCCTCATCGTCACCACCCTCCTCCTCTTCGTCGCCGCGACCTTCCTCGTCTCCGGGCTCGGCATCAACGCCCTGCGCGTGTGCAGCACGTGGTCGACGTACCTCTTCGGCGCGTTCTCCGTCCTCGTGCTGGTCTACCTGGTCGCCAACACCGACTGGAGTGCCGTCTTCGCCAGGCCGGCCGGTTCGACGGCGATGATGATCGCGGGCATCGGCACGATCGCGGCGGGCGGCATCAGCTGGGTGCCCTCCGGGCCGGACTTCACGCGCTATCTGCCGCGTACGGCGTCGTCGAGGGCGATGGTCGGGTCCACGGTCGGCGGTGCCGGGATCGTGGTGCTGCCGATGGTGCTGATGGGCGCGGTGATGGCGGTGTCGACGCCGAGCCTGGCGTCCGCGCAGGACCCGGTGTCGTTCATCGGCGAGCTGCTGCCGGCGTGGATCTCGGTGCCGTACCTGGTGATCGCGCTGATCGGCATGCTGCTGATCAACTCGATGTCGATGTACTCGGCCGGGTTCACCGCGCAGACGCTGGGCATCAACGTGCCGCGTGCCTGGGCGGTCAGCGTGAACGCGGTGATCTCCCTGGTGTTCGGCTTCCTGCTGATGGTGGTGGCGACCAGCTTCATCGGCTCGTTCATCTCGTTCCTGACGCTGCTGGCGGTGGCGTTCTCGGCGTGGATCGGCGTCTTCGGCGTCGACATGCTGCGCCGGACGTCGTACGACGGCGAGGCGCTGATGGACACCACCCGGACGAGCGCCTACTGGTACCGCGGCGGCTTCGCGTGGCAGGCGATGGCCGCGTGGGGCGTGGCGCTGGTGGTGGGGCTGCTGTTCACGAAGGTCGACTGGTTCGCCGGGCCGCTGGCCGGTTCGTGGATCGGTGCGAACGGTCTGGGCTGGCTGGTGACGATCGTGGTGGCGGCGGTGCTGTACGGCGTGCTGCCGCGCAGCCCGCGGCAGGAGACCAGGGCGGCGCCCGAAGCCGTCCCTGTTTCCATCTGACGTCACGTCAGCTAACGTCCCCCTTCGCCGCGTTCACCGTCCGGCGGAGGGGGACTTCTCATGGCCTTCACAGTGGTCCGGTTCAACCTCGTGGCGCCCGGCGCGACTCCCGAGGCCCTCGCCGGGCGTTACCGCGCGGCGCTGGAGATGGCCGCGTACGCCGACGGCATCGGCGTGGACACGGTTCAGACGGAGGAGCACCACGGCGCCGCGAACAACTGGCTGCCCTCCCCCTTGGTCTTCGCCGGCGCGGTCTTCGGCGCGACCCGCCGGATCGGCGTCACCGTCTCGGCGGTGATCGGCCCGCTGCACGACCCGCTGCGGCTGGCGGAGGAGGTCGCCGTACTGGACCTGCTGTCGAAGGGGCGGCTGGTGACGGTCGCGGGGATCGGCTACCGGCCGGAGGAGTACGCGGCGCACGGCGTCGACTGGGGCCGGCGCGGGCAGCTCCAGGACCTGCTCCTGGAGACGGTGCTGCGGGCGTGGACGGGCGAGGAGTTCACGTACCAGGGCCGTACGGTACGGGTCACCCCGCGCCCGTACACGCAGCCGCATCCGCTGCTGCTGGTGGGCGGCTCGTCGCGGCCGGCCGCCCGGCGGGCCGCCCGTCTGGGCCTGCCGTTCTTCCCGAGCGCGCACCTGCCGGAGCTGGAGGCGTACTACCACGAGCAGCGGGCCGCCTACGGGACGGAGGGCTTCTGCATGATGCCGGCGGCGGCGACGCCGCTGCTGCACCTGTCCGAGGACCCGGACCGTACATGGGCGGTGCACGGGGAGCACTTGCTGCACGAGGCGCGGACGTACGCCTCCTGGCAGTCGGAGGGGATCCGCTCGGCGGTGCGGTCGCGGGCGACGACGGTGGAGGAGCTGCGGGCGGAGGGGGTGTACCGGGTGGTGACGCCCGAGGAGTGTGTGGCGCTGGGCGCCGGGGGTCTCGTACTGCATCCGCTGTGTGGCGGGATGCCGGTCGACGAGGGGTGGCGCGCGCTGCATCTGCTGGGCGAGAACGTACTGCCCCGGCTCAAGGCCGTCAGGGCCTGAGCCGGGGCAGTCCTCGTTCCGAGGAGAGGGGCAGCGGGGATTAGCCCATCTCCTCCAACGCCTTGCCCTTGGTCTCCTTCACGTACTTGAGCACGAAGGGGATGGAGAGCACGGCGAAGACCGTGTAGATGACGTACGTACCGGAGAGGTTCCAGTCCGCCAGGGACGGGAAGCTCGCGGTGATGGCCCAGTTGGCGATCCACTGCGCGGAGGCGGCGACGCCGAGGGCGGCGGCGCGGATCCGGTTGGGGAACATCTCGCCGAGGAAGACCCAGACCACCACGCCCCAGGAGAGGGCGAAGAAGAGCACGAAGAGGTGGGCGGCGATCAGCGCGACGATGCCCTGGGTCTCCGGCAGTTTGCCGCCGACAAGGTCGGCGGAGAAGGCCCAGGCCTCGAAGGCGAGGGCGATCGCCATACCGGCGGAGCCGACGAGGGCGAGCGGCCTGCGGCCGACCCGGTCCACCAGGATCATCGCGATCACGGTGCCGATGATGTTGATGATCGACGTGGTGAACGAGTAGAAGAACGAGCTCTCGGGGTTGACGCCGACCGACTGCCAGAGCGTCGAGGAGTAGTAGAACGCGACGTTGATGCCGACGAGCTGCTGGAAGACCGAGAGGCCGATACCGACCCAGACGATGGGCAGGAAGCCGAAGCGGCTGCCGAGCAGGTCGCGGAAGGTCGACTTGTGCTCGCGGTGCATCGCGATCTCGATCTCGCGTACGCGCGCGTCGAGGTCGACGCCCCGGCCCTCGACCTCGGAGAGGACCTCCTTGGCCTTGTCCTTGCGGCCGACGGAGATCAGGAAGCGGGGCGACTCGGGGATCGCGAAGGAGAGCAGGCCGTAGAGCACGGCGGGGACGACCATGACGCCGAGCATCCACTGCCAGGCCTCCAGTCCGGCGATCTCGCCGCGCTGGTCGCCGCCGGCCATGTTGAGGATGGCCCAGTTGACAAGCTGGGAGACGGCGATGCCCACGACGATGGCGGCCTGCTGGAAGGAGCCGAGCCGGCCGCGGTAGGCGGCGGGGGCGACCTCGGCGATATAGGCGGGGCCGATCACCGAGGCCATACCGATGGCGAAGCCGCCGACCACGCGCCACATGGCGAGGTCCCAGAGGGCGAACGGCAGGGCGGAGCCGACGGCGCTGATGGTGAACAGGACGGCGGCGATCTGCATGCAGCGGATGCGGCCGATGCGATCGGCGATCCGCCCGGCGGTCGCGGCGCCGATGGCGCAGCCGATCAGGGCGATGGCGATGACCTGGGCGAGGGTGCCGGAACCGATCTCGTACCGGTGGCGGATGGCCTCGACGGCGCCGTTGATGACGGAGCTGTCGTAGCCGAAGAGGAATCCGCCCATCGCGGCGGCGGCCGTGATGAAGATGACATGGCCGAGGTGGTCGGGGTGGGCCTCTCGGGCCCCCGACGCCGGTGGCTGCGCTGTGCTGGTCACGTGAACTCCTGGTACCCGGCGCCGTCGCCGGGCATGGGGGGCGAGCCCTTCCAGTGGCGCACAACTTCACGCCGCCCACCACTTGAAGGTAAAAGCAACGTTGCAGAGACTATTCCTTCAAGTTTCGAAGTCAAGGGTCTTTGGGATGTGAATCTGAGCGCACGGCGTGTCGGCTTGTGTTCACGACTTGAAGCAATCAGGCAGGGGCGGTCCGCCCGGCGGCTCAGCGGAGGCGCTGGCTGATGACCTTCGAGACGCCGTCTCCCTGCATGGACACGCCGTAGAGCGCGTCGGCGACCTCCATGGTCCGCTTCTGGTGGGTGATCACAATCAGCTGGGAGCTCTCCTGGAGCTCCTGCATGATCCGGATCAGCCGCTGGAGGTTGGTGTCGTCGAGCGCCGCCTCGACCTCGTCCATCACGTAGAACGGGCTCGGCCGCGCCTTGAAGATCGACACCAGCATGGCGACGGCCGTCAGCGACCGCTCCCCGCCGGACAGCAGCGACAGCCGCTTGACCTTCTTGCCGGGCGGGCGTGCCTCGACGTCCACGCCCGTGGTGAGCATGTTGTCGGGGTCGGTCAGCACGAGCCGTCCCTCGCCGCCCGGGAAGAGCCGCGAGAAGACGCCCTCGAACTCGCGGGCCGTGTCGCGGTACGCCTCCGTGAAGACCTGTTCGACGCGTTCGTCCACCTCCTTCACCACCTGAAGGAGGTCGGCCCGCGTCTTCTTCAGGTCCTCGAGCTGCTCGGACAGGAACTGGTGGCGCTCCTCCAGCGCCGCGAACTCCTCCAGCGCCAGCGGGTTCACCTTTCCGAGCTGTTGGTACGCCCGTTCGGCCGACTTCAGGCGCTTTTCCTGTTCGGCCCGGACGAAACGTCTCGGCTGGTTGCGCGGGTGGTCCGGGTCTTCCGGAAGCTCCTCGCCCTCGGCGGGCAAGGACGGCGGGACCAGCTGGTCGGGGCCGTACTCGGCGATGAGCACGGCCGGCTCCACGCCCAGCTCCTCCAGCGCCTTGGTCTCCAACTGCTCGATGCGCAGCCGCTTCTCCGCGCCCAGCACCTCGCCCCGGTGCACCGAATCCGTCAGCTTGTCCAGCTCGCCCTTCAGGTCCCGGCCCTGGGCGCGGGCCGCCGACAGGTCCTCCTCGCGCGCCGCCTTGGCCGCCTCGGCCGCCGCCCGCTCCCGCTCGGCCCGTACGAGGGACACTTCCACGTGCGCGAGGAGCTGACGGGCTCCGGAGGCGACGGCCGCGGCGACCTCCGCCTCGTGGCACAGCCGGGCGCGGCGCTGCTCGGCACGCGCGCGTGCCTCCCGTTCGGCGCGGGCGGCCCGGTCGAGGGCGTCGGCGCGGCCGGCCAGGCCCTTGACCCGCTCCTCGTGCGTACGCGCCTGGAGGCGGGCCTCCATCTCGGTCTGGCGGGCGTTGGCGCCGTCGGCGGCGAGCCGGTCGCGTACGGAGGTGTCGGGCTCCTCCTCGGCCGGCGCCTCCTCGGCGACGAGCAGCCGCTCGGCCAGCTCCTCGGCCTCCTCGGTGGCCTTCTCCAGGGCCTCCTGGGCGCGGGCGGCGGCCGCGGCGGTGCGCTCGGCCTCGCCCGCGGCGCCGCGCGCCTGGCCGGCGAGCCGCCCGAGAGCCTGGGCGACGGAGGACTTCTCCCGGTCGGCCGCCCGGCACCGCTCGGCCAGTTCCTCGACCCGCGCCGCGGAGGTACGGCGCCGCTCGGTGGCCTCGGCCTGCGCGGCGGCGAGCTCCTCACACCGAACGGCCAGCTCGGCCAGCTGGGCGGCTGCCTCGTCGACGGACGCCTGCACCTCCAGCAGGCTCGGCGCCCCGGCCGACCCGCCGTGCGCGACGTGCGCCCCGAGGACGTCGCCCTCCGCGGTGACGGCGACCAGCCCGGGGCGGGCGTACACCAGGTCCTCGGCGTCCTCCAGGGTGGCCACGACCACGACGTCCCGCAGCAGCCGCCGCACGGCCGGCATCAGCTCCTCGGGCCCGCGCACCAGGTCCACGGCGTACGTACGGCCCTCTTCGCGTACGTCACCGGTGGGGCCGCCCGGCAGGCCGCCCAGCAGCAGCGCGGCGCGCCCCGCGTCCTGTTTGCGCAGCA
This sequence comes from Streptomyces sp. CB03238, assembly GCF_002099185.1. Lineage (NCBI taxonomy): Bacteria > Bacillati > Actinomycetota > Actinomycetes > Kitasatosporales > Streptomycetaceae > Streptomyces > Streptomyces sp. CB03238. The sequence continues at coordinate 91,082 of NZ_NBCN01000019.1, forward strand.
GCCGGATGGCCTCGGCGGCCGTCGCCGGGTCCCGCACCGCGACCGCGTCGGCGGCCGCGCCCAGGGCGGCGGCGACGGGCACCTCGTACCCGGGCGTCACGGTGAGCAGCTCGGCGGCCGGACCCAGCAGGCCGGCGAGGCGGTCGGCGGCGCCCAGCAGCGCGCCCGTCCCGTCCTTGCGGCGCAGCCCCAGCGCCAGGGCCTCCTGCCGGGCCTGGGTCGCGGCCCGCTTCCGCTCCGCCGCGGTGGCGGCCTCCCGCGCGGCGGTGAGCGCGGCCTCCGCGTCGGCGAGCTCCCGCTTGGCCGCCTCGTGCTGCTCGGCGAGCTCGGCGTCGCCCGCGTCCAGCCCGTCGACCTCCGCCTTGAGCGCCTCGTACTCCTCCTGCGCGGCGACCGCCCGCTCCTGTGCCTCGTCGCGGGCGGCGGCCAGCCGGTCGATCTCGGCCTGGGCGGAGGCGGCGCGGGAGCGGGCGGCGCCCACCTGCCCGCTCAGCCGGGCCAGGCCCTCGCGCCGGTCGGCGATCGCCCGCGCCGCGTCCTTCAGGCGCCGCTCCTCCACCGCCAGCTCCCGCTCCAGCTCGGCACGGTGGGCGACGGTGTCCTCCAGGGCCCGCTCGGCCGCCTCCAGCGCGGCCTCCAGCTCCGCCTCCTGCTCGCGGATCCGGGCGGCCTCCCGCTCCAGGTCCTCGGGGTCGCGGCCACGCCGCTCCTCCACCGGCGGAGCGGTGGCGCTCTTCACCCGGGCGTCGGCCAGCGAGATCGTGCCGCGCACCCGCTCGGCCAGCTGCGACAGCTCGTACCAGGTCTGCTGGGCGCGCTGGAGCCGTGGCGCGAGGCGCCGTACCTCGTCCTCCAGCGCCGCTTCCCGCGCGAGCGCCGCCTTCAGCTCGGCCTCCGCCCGCTCCTTGAGCTCCTTCAGCGCGGCCTCGTCGGCGATCTCGGCCTGCAGCGCCTCCCGGAGGCGTACGAGATCGTCGGCGAGCAGCCGCAGCCGGGCGTCCCGCAGGTCGGCCTGGATGACGGCGGCCCGCCGCGCCACGGCGGCCTGCCGCCCGAGCGGCTTGAGCTGACGGCGCAGCTCGTCGGTGAGGTCCTGTACGCGGGCGAGGTTGGCCTGCATCGCGTCCAGCTTCCGCAGCGCCTTCTCCTTGCGCTTGCGGTGCTTGAGGACGCCGGCGGCCTCCTCGATGAACGCCCGGCGGCCCATCGGGTCAGCGTGCAGCACGGAGTCGAGCTGGCCCTGGCCGACGATGACGTGCATTTCCCGGCCGATACCGGAGTCGCTGAGGAGATCTTGGATATCGAGCAGCCGGCAGGTGTCGCCGTTGATCTGGTATTCGCTGCTGCCGCCCCGGAACATGATCCGCGTAATGGTGACTTCGGCGTAGTCGATGGGCAGCGCGCCGTCGGAGTTGTCGATGGTGAGGGAGACCTCGGCGCGGCCGAGCGGGGGCCGCCCGGTCGTCCCGGCGAAGATGACGTCCTCCATCTTGCCGCCGCGCAGCGACTTGGCCCCCTGTTCCCCCATGACCCAGGAGAGCGCGTCCACCACATTGGACTTGCCCGAGCCGTTCGGCCCCACGACGCACGTGATTCCCGGTTCGAACCGGAGGGTGGTGGCGGAGGCGAACGACTTGAAACCGCGCAGGGTCAGGGCCTTGAGGTGCACGCCCCCGGACTTTACCCGCCGCTTCCCGTTTGCCCCATGAACGTGCAGGGCAGATCAGAGGTTAAGGATCAGTGGAACGCCGGTGACGGCGGGGGAAGGAAAAGAAAGAAGGGACGCCGAAGCGTCCCTTGCATATCTCGCGAGAGTGTTTCTCACCCTGCCCGATACCGACGTGCCGATACGGGCCTGGCTGACGGGGGCTGGGTTCAGGTGAGCGCAGGCTCCGCCTTGGGTACGTCGATGTCGATGCCGTCGAGCAGCGACTCGCTGTGTGCGGCGGCGTTCAGCGCATCGTTCTCGGACTGAATCCGTACGAGCTCGGACTCGAGGTCCTGGACGCGCTGCTGAAGCCGTCGCATCTCGGCGAGAAGTCGCGGGTCGGAACCGCCGACATAACCGAGAAGCGCCTTTGCCATGACTTTTGGTCCTCCACACTGAGTGACCGACCGAAGCGGTGTGGGTCGTGAGGGATTCGCACCCGCGGTGTCCAGCAGTGGTGGTGCCGCTGCGGTTCTTACTGCCAAACAGCTAAGGTGCGCGGGGCTTCCAGAGTCTCACCAAAAAGTTTGACGGTCAACACGATCACGCCCCGCATCAAGGGGCAACCGGGGAGCCTGCGGCCGCGAATGGTGCGGCGGCGCCTCGCGCTGCGGTGCCCAGGGGCGTGCGGATGATCCATCGGGGCCTTTCGATCATCCTTACCCGCGCAGCCTGGCATGACAACCGATTCTTGGCAACCACCAGGTCATTTCTGCCGTGCGCACATGCTGCCGGCAGTTCCAGGGGTCCCAGCGCGCGAACCCGGCCGCCGCCGCGACCAAGATCGTCAGCGGATCGCGAAGCCGTCGTAACCGCCGCGGGGGGTGTCCCAGATCTCGGTGACTCCGTCGACGCGCCCGGGAGTGTCGCCGGAGCGAAGCCACTCCAGCAAACGGTGGCAATTCTCACTCGGCCCCTCGGCCACTACCTGCACGCGCCCGTCGTCCAGATTGGAGGCGAAACCCGTAAGGCCGCCGATCTCCAGAGCGTTTGCCCTGGTGAACCAGCGGAAGCCCACTCCCTGTACTCGACCGCGTACCCAGGCGGTGAGCCGTGCGTCTTCGTTCATGGCTGCACGCTAACCGGCCAATTGCACTCGGAGCACTTCTCCCCCACGCGTCATGGCGTACAGTCCCGACGAAATGAGCCTCACCCGTTCGGGCGAGTGACCGAATGACCTTGACGTACGGACCAGACGTCGAAGCAGGAAGGCACAGCAGATGGGACGCCACCGGAAGAAGCGGGCCGTGGTGCCCGTACGCACCGGGCTGCTCGGCGCCTCCGCCGCGATGGCGGTCGGCGCCGTCGCCGTGACCTCCGGCCTGCTGCCCGGTGGCGACACCTTCACCATCGGCGGCAGCGGCTCGGGCGAGCGCGTCCACGCCGGGAGCTCCCCCGAGCTGGACGCCCAGGGCGGCTCCGGCGCCACGCCCGAGCGCCCGTCGACGGCCGCCAGCCGGAGCGCCGAGCGGACCCTCGCGCCGTCCAAGGCCCCCTCGGCGACGCCGTCCGCACCCGCCTCCTCCACGCCGCCGAAGCAGACGAAGGCCCCGGCGCCGAAGAAGACGGCCACCAAGAGCGCGACACCCACCCGCACGGCGACGCCCACGCCGAAGCGGACCGCCGAGCGGCCCAAGGCCCCGTCGGTCCCGTCGTCCGTCCCGTCCTCCGTCCCCTCCTCCGCCGCTGCCGCCGACACCGGCCGGGAGGCGGCCGCCGAGGCCGCGGTGCTCGGCCTGGTCAACGCCGAGCGCGCCAAGGTGGGCTGCAGCCCGGTGCAGGCGTCCCGCGGGCTGGCGGCGCTGGCCGGCGCGTACAGCAAGGACATGGCCGAGCGCGGCTTCTTCTCGCACACCGACCCCGACGGGGCGTCGCCCTGGGACCGCGCCGCGAAGGCGGGCGTCGAAGGCCTCGCGGCGGAGAACATCGCCCGGGGCCAGGCGGACGCCGAGGCCGTGATGGAGTCCTGGATGAACAGCGACGGGCACCGCGCCAACATCCTCAACTGCGACTACACGCGGATCGGCGTCGGGGTGCACTTCGCCGAGGGCGGCCCCTGGTGGACCCAGAACTTCGGCTTCTGACGCGGGGGCGTCACGACGAGGTGCGCGGCACCGTACGCGGCGGGCGCTGGCAGCGCGGGCAGTAGTAGCTGGACCGGTTCATCCAGGGGCGGCGGCGCATCGGCGTGGCGCACCGCCGGCACGGCTCGCCCTCACGGCCGTACGCGTCCAGGGAGCGGTCGAAGTACCCGGACTCGCCGTTGACGTTGACGTACAGGCTGTCGAAGCTGGTGCCGCCGACCGCGAGCGCGGCCGTCATCACGTCCCGTACGTGGCCGAGCAGCTCGGCGGAGCGGGGGCGGGTCAAGCTCGCGGTGGGACGGTCGTAGTGGAGGCGGGAGCGCCACAGCGCCTCGTCCGCGTAGATGTTGCCGACGCCGCTGATCAGCGACTGGTCCAGCAGGGCCCGCTTGACCGTCGTACGGCGGAGGCGCAGCGCCGTGTGGAAGGCGGCGTCGTCGAAGTCCGGGTCGAGCGGGTCGCGGGCGATGTGCGCGATGGCCTGGGGCAGCCCGTCCGGGGTGTTCTCGTGGAGCGAGAGCCCGCCGAAGGTGCGCTGGTCGACGAAGCGCAGTTCGGTGCCGAGCTCGTCGGCGAAGCGGATACGAATCCGCAGGTGTTTCTCGTCCGCCGCGTCCTCCGGCTGCACCAGCAGCTGGCCGCTCATGCCCAGGTGCCCGAGCACGGACGCGTCGCTGTCCTCCAGCGGCAGCCACAGGTACTTCCCGCGCCGTCGCGCGACGCCGAAGCGGTGTCCCTTGAGGCGGGCCGCGAAGTCCTCGCCGCCCGCGAGGTGCCGCCGTACGGCACGGGGGTGCAGGACGTGGACGTCGGCCACGGTCCGGCCGCTGACCCAGCGCTCCAGGCCGCGCCGTACGACTTCGACCTCGGGCAGCTCGGGCACGGGACTCCTCCGGGGGACGGACGGTGGATGGGAAAGCCCCGCCGCACCGATGAGGTGCGGCGGGGCCGGAAGCGAAGAAGCTCAGGCCGTGGCCGAGTCGGCCGCCGGGGTCTGAGGAACTCCGGAACCCGAAGAGGTGTCGGCGGCCTCTTCGGAGTGGGAACCGGAGCCCGTGCCGTCGCCGGAACCGTCGCCGGAACCGTCGTCGGCACCCGTGCCGTCGTCAGGGACGGCGGACGGAGCGGATTCAGCCGCGGCCTTGGCCGCAGCCTTGGCCGCGGCCTTCGCCGCCGCCTCCCGTTCGTCCGCGGCGGCCCGGATGGCCCGCCAGGCGGACTCCGCCGCCTGCTGCTCCGCTTCCTTCTTGCTGCGGCCGGTGCCGGTGCCGTACGAGACACCACCGACGCGGGCAGCAGCAGTGAAGGTCTTCTCGTGGTCCGGTCCGGTCTCGGTGACCAGGTACTCCGGAACGCCGAGACCCTCGGCCGCGGTGAGTTCCTGGAGACTGGTCTTCCAGTCCAGGCCGGCGCCGAGGTTCGAGGACTTCTCGATCAGCGGGTCGAAGAGCCGGTGTACCAGCTCGGACGCCGCTTCGAGGCCCTGGTCGAGATAGACCGCGCCGATCACCGCTTCCAGGGTGTCGGCGAGGATGGATGCCTTGTCCCGGCCTCCGGTGCCTTCTTCGCCCCGGCCCAGCCGGATGAAGGAGCCCAGGTCGAGGCCGCGGCCGACCTCCGCCAGCGCACGCGAGTTGACCACCGCGGCCCGCAACTTGGCCAGCTGGCCTTCGGGCAGGTCGGGGTGGGTGCGGTACAGCGTGTCCGTGACCACCAGGCCGAGCACGGAGTCCCCGAGGAACTCCAGGCGCTCGTTGGTGGGCAGGCCGCCGTTCTCGTACGCGTACGAACGGTGGGTCAGCGCACGCACCAGAAGGGCGGACTCGAGGTGGTACCCGAGCCGCCCTTCCAGAAGCGTGTGGGACGAGGCCGTGTTCTCCGCCTGCTTCTTGGCGTCAGACATCGCGCCTCTCACCAGCCCGCTCAGACCGAGAGGACCTGGCGCTTGTTGTACGTGCCGCAGCTCGGGCACGCGATGTGCTGCTGCTTCGGCTCCTGGCAACGCTCACACGAAACCAGGGTGGGGACCGCAGCCTTCCACTGCGACCGGCGGTGGCGCGTGTTGCTGCGCGACATCTTCCGCTTCGGAACAGCCACGGCTACTTCTCCTGCTTCTCGTCGACGCCCGCTTCGGCGCCGCTCATGTTGTCCTTCTCGTCGGTTCCGAGTGAACCGGCGAGTCCCTGCAGTGCCGCCCAACGGATGTCGACGGCGTCATGGTGGTGGTCCGGGTTCTCGTTCAGGTTGGCCCCGCATTCGGCGCACAACCCGGCACAGTCCTCCCGGCACACCGGCTGCATCGGTAGTGCGAGCACCACCGCATCACGCAGCACGGGCTCGAGGTCGAACATGCCGTCCTCGAGGGGGGTGATGTCCTCGTCGTCCTCGGCATCGTCGTCCGCGGCCGCCTTGCGGTGGCCCCGGTCATCGGTGTCGGGGTACGAGAACATCTCCTGGAAGCCCGCAGCAACCTCCTGGCGCAGCGGCTCCAGACACCTTACGCACTCCCCCTCGGCCGACGCACGGGCGGTGCCTGTGACAAGCACCCCTTCCATGACCGACTCGAGACGGAGGTCCAGCTCGACGGGCGAGCCCTGCGGCACGCCGATGACCCCGTCGATGCCGAGGTCCACGGGGGCCTCGACCGTGCGGGACAGCCGCTGGAGGGCACCGGGACGCCGACCCAGCTCGTGCGTGTCGAACACGAGGGGGTTGCGGTGGTCGAGGCGCGTACTCAGGGCTTTTCCTGCTTTCGGAATCGTTCGGGGGGTGCCCGGCGTCAAAATGTGAGCCGACGCGGGCACGCGGGATCGCGGACGTACTCGCGACCGAAGAGCCAGGATACTGGACGCTTCGCTCACAGCCCAATCCGGGCCGGTCAGTGCCCTTGTCCGTGGCCGTGCCCCTGCCCGTGACCCTGCTCGTACTGACGGAGCTGGTCCAGGTCGATCATGCTCGTGTCGAAGAAGCTCGTCTCGTCGAGCGCGGCGGCCTGGGGCTGATGGGCCTGCTGGGGCTGCTGCTCGTACGGGTACGGCTGCTGGGCATAGCCCTGGCTCTGGCTCTGGTCGTAGCCCTGGTACGCGTACGGGTCCTGCTGGTAGGCGTAGGCGTCCTGGGTCTGGTGGGGCTGCTGGTAGGCGTACGGGTCGGGCTGCTGCTGGGCCGGGATGTGGGCCGCCGCCGGCTGCACGGGCTGCGGTACGGGCTGCCGGCCCGGCTCCGGGTCGGCCAGCTCCGCCAGGCCGGCCAGGTAGTCGGCGTCGCTGGTGTGCTGCCGCCCGCCGCCGGCCGCGTCCTGGGCGGCCATGTGGGCACCCAGATCGTCGGTGGCGATCCGGCCGTGCAGCTTCTGGCGGCCGCGGCCGACCGCCTCCAGGGTCTTGGTCAGCACGGCCTCGAAGGCGCTGATCTTGGCGTCGACGTACTCGTCCGCGCGCCGGATCAGGGTCTGCGGGTCCGCGCTGTACTCGGGGGCGTCCTCGTCCGCGTACCCCTGCTCGTCGAGGCCGGGGCCCCGGCCGAGGAGCTTCTCGCGGCCGCGGTCGACCGAGCCGATGGTCTTGGTGAGGACGACCTCGAAGTTGGCGAGCTTGGAGTCGACGTAGTCGTCGGCCTCGGCACGGACCTCCTCGGCCTCCCGGCGGGCCTCGGCGAGGATGCGGTCGGCCTCCTCCTGGGACTGGCGGGCGATCTGGGTGTCGGAGATCAGCGAGCCGCGCTGGGCGTGGGCGGCCTCGATGATCCGCTCGGCCTCCTGGCGGGCCTGCTCGACCAGCTGCTCGCGGCCGCCGATCAGCTCCTGGGCCTGGGCCAGCGAGCCGGGCAGGGCCTGGCGCAGCTCGTCGAGCATCCCGAGCAGCTCGGCGCGGTTGACCACGCAGGAGGCCGACATGGGCATGGAACGGGCGCTCGCGACCGTCTCGACGATCTCGTCGAGCTTCTTCTGCACGTCCACCGTGTGCTCGCCACTCTCTACAGCCGGATTGGAGACGGACGGGACGACTGTAAGGCCAGTCGGCCGGAGCCCGACACCGGGTGACGGGCTGTCAGTTGCTCACTTCTCGCCCAGCCGCTTCACCAGGGCCTCGTGGACGACCGGCGGGAGGAGGTGGGAGACGTCACCGCCCCAGGCGGCGACCTCCTTGACCAGGGAGGAGGACAGGAAGCTGTAGGTGGGGTTGGTCGGGACGAAGAGGGTCTCGACACCGGAGAGGCCGTTGTTCATCTGGGCCATCTGGAGTTCGTAGTCGAAGTCGCTGACCGCGCGCAGCCCCTTGACGATGGCGGGGATGTCGCGCTCCTTGCAGAAGTCGACGAGCAGGCCGTGGTGGGACTCCACCTTGACGTTGCCGTACTCACTGGTGACCTGGCGGATGAGTTCCATCCGCTCCTCGACGGTGAACAGGCCCTTCTTGGACTGGTTGATCATCACCGCGACGTGGACGACGTCGTACAGCTTGGAGGCGCGGGCGATGATGTCGAGGTGTCCGTTGGTGATGGGGTCGAACGACCCCGGACAGACTGCGCGGCGCAACTGAAGTCCCTCGCTCTCCGAACCGGTCATCGTGCGTCTTCGCACGTAGAGGCGGCGCGACCGTACCAAAACGTTCCCTCGCCGTAGCGACGGGCCCGTAGCGGTTCGAAACCGTCCGGCCAGGTGAATTCTCCGCCCCTGGTGCTGCGCTCCACGGTGACGAGCGCGGCGTCGGCGAGCCAGCCTTTGGTGCGGAGTGTGAGGAGGATCTCGCCAAGATCGTCGTCGGAGACGGCGTACGGCGGGTCGAGGAAGATCACGTCGTACGGCTGCGCCGGCGCCGGTCCTGTCACGATCTGTTCGGCTTTGCCGGCGCGGACCTCGGCGCCGGGCAGGCCGAGTGCCCGGACGTTCTCGCGGACCGTGCGGGCGGCCCGCTGGTCGGCCTCGACGAGCAGGGCGTGGGCGGCGCCCCGGGAGAGCGCCTCCAGGCCGACGGCGCCGGACCCGGCGTAGAGGTCGGCGATCCGGATGCCGTCGAGCGTCCCGAGGAGCGCCTCCCAGGTGGAGAACAGCCCCTCGCGTGCCCGGTCGGAGGTGGGGCGGGTGCCGTTGCCCGGCGGCACGGCCAGGCGGCGTCCGCCGGCCGCGCCGGCGATCACGCGGGTCATCTGAGGTCCTTAGCCGTCCTGTGGATGCTGGTGACTCCACGATATGGGCTCAAGCGGGATGTGCACCGGTCAGCCCTTCTCCAGGTACTGCTCGCGCTCCTGGTCGAGCAGGGCGTCGAGGGCGGTGCGCAGCTCCGGGAGGCGCTCCAGCTCGGGGTCGGCGCTGACGACCGCGACGGCCTCCTCGCGGGCGGCCGCGATGACGTCCTCGTCCTCGATGACGGCGAGCATCCGGAGGCTGGAGCGCACCCCGGACTGGGCCTGGCCGAGCACATCGCCCTCGCGGCGCTGTTCGAGGTCGATACGGGAGAGCTCGAAGCCGTCGAGAGTGGAGGCGACGGCGGTCAGGCGCTGCCGGGCGGGGCTCGCCTCGGGCATCTCGGTGACCAGCAGGCACAGACCGGGGGCGGAGCCCCGGCCCACGCGGCCGCGCAGCTGGTGCAGCTGGGAGACGCCGAACCGGTCCGCGTCCATGATGACCATGGCGGTGGCGTTGGGGACGTTGACGCCGACCTCGATGACGGTCGTCGCGACGAGGACGTCCGCGTCCCCGGCGGCGAAGCGGCGCATGACGGCGTCCTTGTCGTCGGGGGCCATCCTGCCGTGCAGCACCTCGACGCGGAGGCCCGCCAGGGGGCCCTTGGCGAGCTGGTCGGCGATGTCCAGGACGGCGAGCGGGGGCCGCTTCTCGGCGTCGTCCTCCGGGGACTTCTTCTTGGGCAGGTCCTCGTCGTCACCGATGCGGGGGCAGACCACATACGCCTGGTGCCCGTTCTCCACCTCTTCGCGGACCCGCTCCCAGGCGCGGGCCAGGAAGTGCGGCTTGTCGGCGGCCGGGACGACATGGCTGGCGATCGGCGAGCGGCCGGCGGGGAGCTGGTCCAGGACGGAGGTCTCCAGGTCGCCGAAGACGGTCATCGCGACCGTGCGCGGAATGGGCGTGGCGGTCATGACCAGCAGGTGCGGGGGCTGCTTGCCCTTGCCGCGCAGGGCGTCGCGCTGCTCGACCCCGAAGCGGTGCTGCTCGTCGACGACGACCAGGCCCAGGTCGTGGAACTGGACCTTGTCCTCGATCAGCGCGTGGGTGCCGATGACGATGCCCGCCTCGCCGGTGACCAGGTCGAGCAGCGCCTGGCGGCGGGCGGCGGCGCTCATCGAGCCGGTGAGCAGGACGACCTTGGTGGCCTGCTCGGCGCCGCCCAGCATCCCACCTTCGGCCAGCTCGCCCATCATCTCCGTGACCGACCGGTGGTGCTGCTGGGCGAGGACCTCGGTGGGGGCGAGCATGGCGGCCTGGCCCCCCGCGTCGACGACGGCGAGCATGGCCCGCAGCGCCACCATGGTCTTTCCACTGCCCACCTCGCCCTGGAGGAGGCGGTGCATCGGGTGCTCGGTAACCAGGTCGTCGAAGATCTCCTTCGAGACCTTCTGCTGGCCCTCGGTGAGCGTGAACGGCAGCTTGGCGTCGAAGGCGTCCAGCATTCCGCCCGGCACCGGTTTGCGTGCCACGGCGGGCAGTTGGGTGTCGGCGTACCGCCGGCGGGCGAGGGCGACCTGGAGGACGAACGCCTCGTCCCACTTGAGCCGGTCACGGGCCTGGGCGATGTCCTCCTTGGTGCGCGGCCGGTGGATCTTGCGCAGGGCGGCGGGGAGGCCGGTCAGGCCCCGGCCCTCGCGGAGGGCGGGCGGCAGCGGGTCGGCGGCGTCCGCCGCGCTGGGCAGCACCGCGTCGACCGCCTTGGCGATCTTCCAGGACTCCAGCTTGGTGGTGGCCGGGTAGATCGGGATGAGGGCCCCGGCCCAGCTGTCCACGGCGCTCTCGCCGTCCTCGCCGCGCAGCAGCTCGTAGGCGGGGTGGGCGAGCTGCGTCTTGCGGTTGAAGACGGAGACCTTGCCGGCGAACATCGCCCGGGTGCCGGGCAGCAGGTCCTTGTGCGGCTTGTGGACGCCCTTGCCGAAGAAGACCAGCTGCAGCCGTCCGCTGCCGTCGGTGATGGTCACCTCCAGCCGCTGGCCGCGCCCCTTGGCACTGTTGAACGTCAGCACCCGGGCGTCCGCGACCCGGGCGACCACGGTGACGTGCTCGTCCAGCGGCAGGTCGGCGAGGGTGGTGAGCTCGCCGCGCTCCGCGTACCGCCGCGGGTAGTGGTGGAGCAGGTCGCCGACGGTGTGCAGGTCGAGGTGCTCGGCCATCACCTTGGCGGTGGCGGCGCCGAGCTGCTTCTTCAGTGGTTCGTCGAGAGCTGACACGTCTCCCATTGCACACCACGGCACTGACAGGCGTGCGCACCTGTGGACGGACGCGCTATTCGACGCCGATCAGCAGCAGGGGGGCCTGGGGGCCGCCGGAGTAGATGACCGTGTCGACCGCGAGGTGGGTTTCGCGTACGTGGGTCTCCAGGCGGCCCGCGAGACCGTCGGGGGCGTCGTCGGCGAGGACGAGGGTGACCAGTTCGCCGCCCGCCGAGAGCATGCGGTCCAGGACCGTCTCCGCGATGGTCGCCACGTCGTGGCCGATCACGGCGACGTCGCCGTCGATCAGGCCGAGCACGTCGCCGGCCTGGCAGACGCCGGCGGAGGTGAACGACTGGCGCTCGGCGAGGGCCAGTTCGCCGTAGCGGGTGGCGCCCGCCGCGGCGGTCATGGCGACGACGTCCTCGTCGAAGCGCCGGTCGGGTTCGTGGACGGCGAGGGCGGCGATGCCCTGGACGGCGGCGCGCGTGGGGACGAGGGCGACCCGGATGCCCTCCGCACGCGCCTGTTCGGCGGCGGCGGCCGCGGTGTGCCGCAGGGCGGCGTCGTTCGGAAGCAGGACGACCTCGCGCGCGTGGGCGCGCCGGATGGCCTCGACGAGTTCGCCGCTGGCCGGCGGCTCGCCGGGCCGGGCCAGCACCGTCGTCGCGCCCGCCTCGGCGCACAGGTGGGCGAGCCCCTCGCCGGGCAGGACCGCCACCACGGCGCGCCCCGCGCGTTCCTCGGGAGCCGCCTCCGTACCGAAGTGCGTGATCCGGATCCGGTACGGGCGCCCCGCCTCCACGCCCGCCTCCACCGCAGCGCCCGCGTCGTCGACGTGCACGTGGACGTTCCACAGCCCGTCGCCGCCCACCACGACGAGCGAGTCGCCGAGCCCGTCGAGCCGGTCGCGCAGCCGCGCCACGGCCGCGTCGTCGGCCTCCAGCAGGTAGATGACCTCGAAGGCCGGTCCGGCCTCCGAGCACGGCTCCGCGGAGGGCAGCACGGTCGCCCGGGGCGCACGCGGGGTCCGCGCGGGCGCCTCCCCCGACACGGCCTCCACCAGCGCGCCCAGCACCGTGACGAGCCCGCGCCCGCCCGCGTCCACCACACCGGCCCGCTCCAGCACGGCGAGCTGCGCGGGCGTGGCCTCCAGGGCCGCGCGGGCCCCCGCGTACGCGGCGCGCGCGACCGCCGCCACATCGGAACCACCGGTCACATCCGAACCGCCGGTCGCATCCGAACCGCCGGCCACATCGGCTCGCCCCGCCGCGGCGGACGCGGCCGCTGCCGCCACGCTCAGGATGGTGCCCTCGACGGGGTGCGCCACCGCCTCCCGCGCGGACACCGAGGCTCTCCGCAGCGCCCTGGCGAGGTGGTCCGCGTCACGGCCTTCGGCGAGGACCTCGCTCATGCCCCGCAGCAGCTGCGACAGGATCGTCCCGGAGTTCCCCCGGGCGCCGATCAGCGCGCCGTGCGCCATGGCGCGTACGGTGTCGGCGAAGTCGGGAGCCGTGATGGCGGCGAAAACCGCCTCCACCGCCTGGGAGGCGGACTCGACCGTCAGGTACAGGTTGGTGCCGGTGTCCCCGTCCGCGACCGGGTAGACGTTGATCGCGTCGATCTCCTCGCGCTCCCGGCCGAGCGCCTCCAGCGCCAGTGAGCACCAGCTACGGACCACTGCGGAATCGAGCGCCTGCGGCAGGGTCTGCGGCACCTGGTGTCCTCCTCGAGCAGCGCTGACTGCACCGCAGCGTAGACCCCGCCCCAGGCCGGGGCCCTGGGCGGGGGCCGGGCGAACCGTGGTAGTTTCGTTGAACCGAAGCAGTCGTTGTATGCTGCTCCGGTTGCCCGATGAAAGTCGGGCCATTCCCCCGGCAACGCCACTTCAGTCACCAGATCTGATTCCGGCTCGCCGGATTTCACTGTAAGTGCATCTGAAGTCTTTGGAGTGACCCGTGGCTGCCAACTGCGACGTCTGCGGCAAGGGGCCGGGCTTCGGCAACAACATCTCGCACTCGCACCGCCGTACGTCTCGTCGCTGGAACCCGAACATCCAGCGCGTGCGTGCCGTGGTCAGTGGGACGCCGAAGCGGCTCAACGCCTGCACCTCGTGCATCAAGGCCGGCAAGGTCTCGCGCTAACGCCGACGTCGGTTCGTCGTAGCGCAGCCTCTGCGGTTGCCTTGAAAAGCCGGTCCACCTCGGTGGACCGGCTTTTTGCCGTGCTCAGGACCTGAAGCGCCACCCGTGGTCCACCGGCCCGATGCCGCCGCCCAGCGCGAACCCGGCCGCGATCGCCCCGGTCACGTACTCCTTGGCGGCCCGTACGGCCTCCGGCACGGCCAGGCCCTTGCCGAGGCCCGCCGCGACCGCCGAGGCGAGCGTGCAGCCCGTCCCGTGGGTGTGCCGGTTGTCGTGCCGGGGCGCGCGAAGCCAGTGCTCCTCCGTGCCGTCCGTCAGCAGGTCCACGGCGTCCCCGGCCAGGTGCCCTCCCTTGATGAGCGCCCAGCGCGGCCCGTACTCCAGCACGGCCGCGGCGGCCCGCCGCAGATCGTCCTCGCCCTCCACCGTCACGCCGGTGAGCTGGGCCACCTCGTCCAGGTTGGGCGTCGCCACGGTGGCGACCGGCAGCAGCCGCTCGCGCACCGAATCGAGCGCGGAGGCGGCCAGCAGCGAGTCCCCGTGCTTGGACACCCCGACCGGGTCGACGACCACGGGCGCGTCCGTCCCGGCCAGCAGCTCCGCGACCGCCTCCACGAGCGGCGCCGACGCCAGCATCCCGGTCTTCACGGCCTGTACGCCGATGTCGTCGACGACGCTGCGGTACTGGGCCCGCACCGCCTCCACCGGGAGCTCCCAGGCCCCCTGGACGCCCAGCGAGTTCTGCGCGGTCACGGCGGTGATCACGCTCATGCCGTGCACGCCGAGCGCCAGCATGGTCTTCAGATCGGCCTGGATGCCGGCCCCGCCGCCGGAGTCGGACCCGGCGACGGTCAGGACGTTCGGGATCACGCGGGGTGTCACTCGCCCTCCCCGAAGTGGTCCCAGCCGCCCGCGGAGTGCCAGGGCGCGCCGTCGACGGTCACCTGGGGCAGGGCGGAGGGGTTGAGGACCTCGCCGATGACCTTCCAGCGGGCCGGCAGCTTCACGTCGGGCGGGAAGGTCGCGACGATCGCGTGGTCCTCACCTCCGGTGAGGACCCACTGCATGGGGTCGACCCCGACGGCCTGGCCGATGTCGTTCATCTGGGTCGGGATGTCGATGAGCCCGGAGCGCAGGTCGATCCGCACCTTGCTGGCCTCGGCGATGTGCCCGAGGTCGGCGATCAGGCCGTCGCTGACGTCGCACATGGCGGTCGCGCCCAGCCCGGCCGCCGCCGGGCCGGCGTGGTAGGGCGGTTCCGGCCGCCGGTGGGCCTCGACGAAGGCGCGCGGCGAGCGGAAACCGCGCGAGAGGACCGCGTACCCGGCCGCCGACCAGCCCAGCCAGCCGGTGTACGCGACGACGTCGCCGGGCTGCGCCCCGCCCCGGGTGACCGGTTCGTGGTTGCGCAGGTCGCCCAGCGCCGTGATGGCCACGGTGATCGTGTCGCCGCGTACGACGTCGCCGCCGACCACGGCCGCGCCCGCGACCTGGCACTCGTCGCGCAGCCCGTCCATCAGCTCGGTCGGCCAGGTCACCGGCAGTTCGGCGGGGACGACCAGGCCGAGCAGCAGTGCGGTGGGTACGGCGCCCATGGCGGCGATGTCCGCGAGGTTCTGCGCGGCGGCCTTGCGGCCGACGTCGTACGCGGTGGACCAGTCGCGGCGGAAGTGCCGTCCCTCCAGCAGGATGTCCGTACTGGCCACCACACGCCGGTCGGGTGCGGCCACGACCGCGGCGTCGTCGCCGGGGCCGATCCGTACCGCCGGGGTGGAGGTGAGCCGGGAGGTGAGCTCCCTGATCAGCCCGAACTCCCCCAACTCGCCGACAGTGCCCTTCATCGCTGTGCCCCTTCTGCCCCAGTGCGGTTGCGGTCGCGACCCGTCACTGCTGTAGGTACCGTCAAGTAGACCGTCAACTCGGTGCTTCGTGCGCCGGCCTCGCGCGCCACCGGCCGCGCGGGTCTCCCCGCTGCCCGCGGCGACGCGGTACCGTGGCGTCCCTTTCTTCTCCACAAGATCCTCGTGGCCGCCCTGGAGGTTCCGTGGTACAGGCGTACATCCTTATTCAGACCGAGGTGGGCAAGGCGTCGACGGTCGCCGAGACCATCTCCAAGATCCCGGGGGTGATCCAGGCCGAGGACGTCACGGGCCCGTACGACGTGATCGTGCGCGCCCAGGCCGACACGGTCGACGAGCTCGGCCGCATGGTGGTCGCGAAGGTCCAGCAAGTGGACGGGATCACACGGACCCTGACCTGCCCGGTCGTACACCTGTAGCCCCCGTCTACCCTGAGCCGGTGACGTCTTCGCACCGGCTTCGCCGCCTGCCCGCCCTGCCCTTCGCCACCGCCGCGGCCGCCGCTGTCCTGCTGGCGGCCGTGGGCTGTTCCCCGACGGACGCCGAGGTGTCCGTCGCGGTTCCCAGCCCGCCGCCGGAGGAAGCCGCCCTGTGCGGCGCGCTGCACGAGGAGCTGCCCGAGACCGTCGCGGGACTCGGCCGGAATGATCCGGAGCCGGGTTCCGATCTGACCGCCGGATGGGGGGACGGGGCGATCGTACTGCGCTGCGGTGTCCCCCGGCCCGCCCGGATGAGCGATCCCCGTGCGGAGGGCGTCGAGGCGGGCGGGGTGAACTGGATGCTGGAGCAGCGCGAGGGTGACGGGCCCCGCTTCACCTCCACGGCACGCGAGACGTACGTGGAGGTGTCGCTGGACGAGCGGTTCGCGCACGATGCCAGCCCGCTCGCGGCGCTCGCCGGCGCCGTGAAGAAGACCGTCCCCCCGAGCGTGTAGCCCGCTCGTGACTACCGCAGGCCGGTCGGGCGGCGCAGGGCGGCCTGGATGAGCCGGTCGACGAGCTCCGGGTAGCTGACGCCGCTCTCCTGCCACATGCGCGGGTACATGGAGATCGGCGTGAAGCCCGGCATGGTGTTGATCTCGTTGATGACGAACTCGCCGTCGTCGGTGAGGAAGAAGTCCGCGCGCACCAGGCCCTCGCAGGACGCCGCCTCGAACGCGGCGATGGCGAGGCGCTGCACCTCGGCGGTCTGCTCCGGGGTGATCGGGGCGGGGACGACACCGGAGGCCGAGTCGATGTACTTGGCCTCGAAGTCGTAGAAGTCGTGGTCGGTGACGGGCGGGATCCAGGCGGGTACGGACGCGCGCGGGCCGTCCTCGAACTCCAGCACGCCGCACTCGATCTCGCGGCCGGTCAGCAGCGACTCGACGATGACCTTGGGGTCATGGCGGCGGGCCTCCTCGATGGCGTCTTCCAGCCCGGAGAGGTCGTCGACCTTGGTGATGCCCACCGAGGAGCCGCCCCGGGCGGGCTTCACGAACAGCGGCCAGCCGTGCTCGGCGGCGAAGCCGACGATCTTGTCACGGGCGGCGGAAGGATCCTGCTCCCACTCGCGGGGGCGGATCACCTCGTACGGGCCGACAGGCAGCCCGAAGGAGACGAAGACCCGCTTCATGTACTCCTTGTCCTGGCCGACGGCCGAGGACAGCACGCCGGCGCCGACATAGGGCACGCCGGCGAGCTCCAGGAGCCCCTGGAGGGTGCCGTCCTCGCCGTACGGGCCGTGCAGCACCGGGAAGACGACGTCGACGTCTCCGAGGACCTTGGGGACCGAGCCGGGCTCGCTGTAGACGACCTCGCGGCTGCCGGGGTCGACGGACAGCACGACGCTGCCCTCGTCGGACTCGGCGAGGTCGGCGACGTTCGGCAGCGTGCGGTCGGCGATGGCCATCCGCTCCGGTTCGTCGGCGGTCAGCGCCCAGCGGCCGTCGGTGGTGATGCCGATGGGGAGCACGTCGTACGTGTCCCGGTCGATGGCGCGCAGGACGGCGCCGGCCGTGACGACGGAGATGGCGTGCTCGGAGCTGCGGCCGCCGAAGACGACGGCCACGCGCGGCTTGCGCCCGGTGCTGGTGGGGAGGTTCTCGCTGCTCATATCGCGTTGAGCGTACCCGCTCCTTCCGGTCGCGTCAGCGACCGGTCGGCCGCCGGTTCGTGTCAGCGCCGCTCGGGCTTGGCGGCGCGCGCCATCAGCTCCTTGAGCGCCACCATGGGCGGCTTTCCTTCGTGGACGATGCCGACGACGGTCTCCGTGATGGGCATGTCGACGTCATGGCGACGGGCCAGATCCAGTACGGATTCACAGGACTTGACGCCTTCGGCGGTCTGCTTGGTGACCGCGATGGTCTCCTGCAGGGTCATACCCTTGCCGAGGTTGAAGCCGAAGGTGTGGTTGCGGGAGAGCGGCGAGCAGCAGGTGGCGACCAGGTCTCCGAGTCCGGCCAGGCCGGAGAAGGTCAGCGGGTCGGCGCCCATCGCCAGTCCGAGGCGGGTCGTTTCGGCCAGGCCGCGGGTGATGAGCGAGCCCTTGGCGTTGTCGCCGAGGCCCATGCCGTCCGCGATGCCGACGGCCAGCCCGATGACGTTCTTCACGGCGCCGCCGAGTTCGCAGCCGACGACGTCGGTGTTGGTGTAGGGGCGGAAGTACGGGGTGTGGCAGGCGGCCTGGAGCCGCTGGGCGACGGCCTCGTCGCGGCAGGCGACGACGGCCGCGGCGGGCATGCGGGCGACGATCTCCTTGGCGAGGTTGGGGCCGGTGACCACGGCGACGCGGTCCTCCGGCACCTCGGCGACCTCCTGGATGACCTCGCTCATCCGCTTGGCGGTGCCCAGTTCGATCCCCTTCATCAGGGAGACGAGGACCGTGCCGGGGGCCAGCTCCGGCGCCCATGCGGCGAGGTTGCCGCGCAGCGTCTGGGAGGGGATGGCCAGCACCGTGAAGTCGGCGTCGTGGGCCGCTTCGGCGGGGTCGGTGGTGGCGCGTACCGACTCGGGCAGTTCGGTGCCCGGGAAGTAGTCCGGGTTGGCGCGGGTGGTGTTGATGGCGTCGGCGACCTCCTGGCGGCGGCCCCAGAGGGTCACCTGGCAGCCGGCGTCGGCGAGCACCATGCCGAAGGCCGTACCCCAGGAGCCGGTTCCGAAGACGGCTGCTTTCACGGGGCGTCCTGCCGTGTCGGGGCGTGTCACTTCGCTTCCTCCCCTGCGGCCCTGCGCCGCTGTTCCAGGCGGGCCTTGCGGTGGTCGTACGGCGTGGCGGGGGCCTTCTCGCCCCGGACCTCCTCCAGGAGGGAGGTGATCGCGGCCATGATGGCCTCGGTCGCCTCGCGGAGCACCTCCGGGGTGGGTTCCTTGTCGTAGAACCGGTTGAGGTCGACGGGCGGGCCGGCCTGCACGATCAGTGTCTTGCGCGGGAGGAGGCGGAACTTGTTCTCCTTGGCGTACGGCGGCATCGCCAAGTTGGCGCCCCACTGGGCGACGGGGATGACCGGCACCTTGGTGAGCAGGGCGACGCGGGCGGCGCCGGTCTTGCCCGCCATGGGCCACATGTCGGGGTCGCGGGTGAGGGTGCCCTCGGGGTAGAAGGCGACGCATTCGCCCCGCTCGATGGCGGCGACGGCGGCGCGGAAGGCGTCCAGCGCGTTGGTCGTCTCGCGGTAGACGGGGATCTGTCCGGTGCCGCGCAGCATGGTGCCGACGAACGACCCCTTGAAGAGGTCCGCCTTCGCCAGGAAACGGGGAACGCGTCCGGTGTTGTACTGGAAGTGTCCGTACGACAGCGGGTCCAGATAGGAGTTGTGGTTGACGGCGGTGATGAACCCGCCCTCGGCCGGAATGTGCTCCGTTCCCCGCCAGTCCCGCTTGAACAGAACCACCAGTGGCGGTTTTGCGATGACCGCCGCAAGGCGGTACCAGAAGCCGATTCTGCGGCGGGACACTCGGACACCTTCCTGTGGGACTGGCTTGCCGGGGGTCAAGTGTCGCCCCGGGCCCCTGGTCTGTCGAGAACACCGTACGCCCCGCCTCGGACACCGGCGCCCCCGGTCGCACCGGGCCCGCGCCACAATGGGCCCCGACGCGCACGGCCTGCCGAATGGCGGCCCCGAGGAAGGAGAGCCGCCACGAACGCCGACCCGACCGGCTCCTGGTCCCTGGTCGTCCCGCTGAAGCCCCTTGTACGGGCCAAGAGCAGGCTCGCGGGCGCCGCCGGTCCGCTGGTGCGGCCTCGGCTGGCGCTGGCTTTCGCGCAGGACACGGTGGCGGCGGCACTGGCCTGCCCGGCGGTGCGGGATGTGTCCGTCGTCACGGACGATCCGGTGGCGGCGCTCACGCTCGGTGCCCTGGGGGCGCGGATCGTTCCGGACGCCCCGGCCGCGGGCCTGAATGCCGCACTGGCGTACGGGGCGGAGAGGGTACGCGCGCGGCGCCCCGGCGCACCGGTGGCGACCCTGAACGCCGATCTCCCGGCACTTCGGCCGGCGGAACTGTCGCGGGTGCTGGCCGTTGCCTCGGAATTCCCGCGCGCTTTTCTCCCGGATGCCGCCGAAATCGGCACGACTTTGCTGTCGGCGGGGCCCGGAGTGGAATTGCGCCCGGCTTTCGGCGGGGAGTCGCGGCGCCGGCATTTGTTGTCGGGTGCGGTGGAAATCCGGCTGGACGGCGTCCCCTCCGTACGCCAGGACGTGGACACGGGCGACGATCTGCGGGCCGCGCTGGGGCTGGGTGTGGGGCCGCGCACGGCGGAGCGGTGGGCGGTGGACGTCCGAGCGGCGGGCGGGGCGGCCGGATAAGCTGCCGTTCATGCAGGCGACCGCGTACACGTACGACCCCGAATCCCGCAGCGGGAGTGTGCTGCTCGACGACGGCACCCCGGTGGACTTCTCCACCGCGGCCTTCGACGCGGGCGGGCTGCGGCTGCTGCGGCCGGGGCAGCGGGTGCGGATCGAGACGGAAGGGCAGGGCGACGCCCTGCGGATCACACTGGTGACGCTCCAGACGTTCTGACCCTCCGGTTCCCCACGCACCGCGGGCCGGGCTCCCTCTCGGGGAGCCCGGCCCGGCGTGTGAGCGGCCCTGGGGCCTCGTGCCGCTTACTTGCTGCGCGAGGCGGTCTTCTTGGCGGTGGTCTTGCGCGCCGTCGTCTTCTTGGCGGGTGCCTTCTTCGCCGTGGCCTTCTTCGCCGGCGCGGTCTTCTTGGCGGTGGTCTTCTTGGCCGCCGCGGTGGTGGTCTTCTTGGCCGGCGTGGCCTTCTTCGCCGTGGTCTTCTTGGCCGGGGTGGCCTTCTTGGCGGTGGTCTTCTTGGCCGCCGCGGTGGTGGTCTTCTTCGCCGGGGTGGCCTTCTTCGCTGCGGTCTTCTTCGCCGCCGCCGCGGTGGTCTTCTTGGCGGCGGCCTTCTTGCCGGCGGCCTTGGCGATGGTGGGCGGCGGGCCCGAAAGGCTGCCCTTGGGCGCCTTCTTGACGGCGACCTCGCCACCCTTGGGGAGCTTCTTCGAGCCGCTGACCAGGTCCTTGAAGCCCTGACCGGCACGGAAGCGCGGAACGGAGGTCTTCTTGACCCGCACGCGCTCACCCGTCTGCGGGTTGCGGGCGTAACGGGCCGGACGGTCGACCTTCTCGAACGAGCCGAAGCCGGTGACCGAGACCCGGTCACCCCCCACCACGGCACGGACGATCGCGTCGAGTACCGCGTCGACAGCATCGGCGGCCTGCTGACGGCCGCCCATCTTGTCGGCAATCGCTTCTACGAGCTGCGCCTTGTTCACGTCTTCCCCTTCGGAGACATTGCCGGAACGAAAGTGTTCAAGCTTTTTCGCACGTTAGGCAGATATATACCGCAAATCAAACACGAAACGGGCTAATCACCCTAGTGCCGCAACGAAGTCGGCCGCCGCGGAGTTCGAGTGTCAGTCCCCTTCAGGGAATCGGCCTTCGTCGACGTCCTTCATCAACCGGTCCAGCCGTCTTGCCGCGCCTGCGAGATCGTGCTTCGCCACGGCCGTGATGGCCAACAGCTTCCGGGACAGCGTCATCCTTACGCCCTCCGGGACTTGCAGTTCACGCACTCGGGTGTGCGCTTCTTTCAGCCGGGCCGCGACGGCCTGATAGAGCTCGAGTTGGCTGTCGCGTTCCATGCGCCGATTGTGCCATCTGGGGCGAGTTGTCGCCTCCGTAGGGGGTAACTGGCCTGCTGCGGCGGCGTTTCGGGACCTGCGTACGGCCTCACCGGCCGGCCACCCTTCGAACCGCAAATGCCCGCCGTCATAAGGAAGTTGAAGCACTCCACCACCCCCTCGGCAGGCTCTGGGAGGGGTGCACCAGGACGCGGGAACGGCGTCAGCCGGATGGCCCCTCGGGTGCCTCTCACGATGACAGGCAAGGTCACTTTCGGCCATCGTCCCCACGGTTCGCGCGGCGGAGTTGAGCGCGTGCATACGACGGTGCCCCCGGCCGTGGATCGGCCGGGGGCACCGGATGGTGACGCGTGGGGCTGGCGGGAGGCTCAGACCTCCAGGGTGCGCGGCTTGTACGAGGGGCGCTTCGCCTCGTACGCCGCGATGTCCGCCTCGTTCTGCAGCGTGATGCTGATGTCGTCCAGGCCGTTCAGCAGCCGCCAGCGGGCGTTCTCGTCGAGTTCGAAGGCAGCGGTGATGCCCTCGGCGCGCACCTCACGCGCCTCGAGGTCGACGGTGACCTCCGCCTGCGGGTCGGCCTCGGTCAGCTCCCACAGCGCGTCCACGGTCTTCTGGTCGAGGACCACGGTGAGCAGGCCGTTCTTCAGCGAGTTGCCACGGAAGATGTCGGCGAAGCGGGAGGAGATGACGGCCTTGAAGCCGTAGTTCTGCAGCGCCCATACGGCGTGCTCGCGCGAGGAGCCGGTGCCGAAGTCGGGGCCGGCGACCAGGACCGTGGCGCCCTGCCGCTCGGGGCGGTTGAGGACGAACTCGGCGTCCTTGCGCCAGGCCTCGAACAGGCCGTCCTCGAAGCCGTCGCGGGTGACCTTCTTCAGCCAGTGCGCCGGGATGATCTGGTCGGTGTCGACATTGCTGCGGCGCAGCGGGACGGCCCGGCCGGTGTGGGTGGTGAAAGCTTCCATGGTTGCTCAGACTCCGGCGGTCGCGGGGGCTTCGGACAGGTCGGCGGGCGAGGCCAGGTGGCCCAGTACCGCGGTGGCGGCGGCGACCTGGGGCGACACCAGGTGGGTGCGGCCGCCCTTGCCCTGCCTGCCCTCGAAGTTGCGGTTGGAGGTGGAGGCGGAACGCTCGCCGGGCGCGAGTTGGTCGGGGTTCATGCCCAGGCACATCGAGCAGCCCGCGTGCCGCCATTCGGCCCCGGCCTCCTTGAAGACCTTGTCCAGGCCCTCCTCGACGGCCTGCAGGGCGACCCGGACCGAGCCGGGGACGACCAGCATCCGTACGCCGTCGGCGACTTTGCGGCCGCCCAGGATGGCGGCGGCGGAGCGCAGGTCCTCGATGCGGCCGTTGGTGCAGGAGCCTACGAAGACGGTGTCGACCTTGATGTCGCGCAGCGGCTGCCCGGCGGTCAACCCCATGTACTTCAGGGCGTTTTCGGCGGCCAGGCGCTCCGAAGCGTCTTCGTACGAAGCCGGGTCGGGGACGGACGCCGAGAGCGGCGCTCCCTGGCCCGGGTTGGTGCCCCAGGTGACGAAGGGGGCCAGCTCGGCGGCGTCGATGACGACCTCGGCGTCGAAGACCGCGTCCTCGTCCGTCCTCAGGGTCTTCCAGTAGGCGACCGCCGCGTCCCAGTCCTCGCCCTCGGGCGCGTGGGCGCGGCCCTTGAGGTAGGCGAAGGTGGTCTCGTCCGGGGCGATCATGCCCGCGCGGGCGCCGGCCTCGATCGACATGTTGCAGATGGTCATACGGGCTTCCATCGAGAGTTTCTCGATGGCGGAGCCGCGGTACTCCAGGACGTATCCCTGGCCGCCACCGGTGCCGATCTTCGCGATGATCGCCAGGATCAGGTCCTTGGCGGTGACGTCCTCGGGCAGCTCGCCGTCGACCGTGATCGCCATGGTCTTGGGGCGGGCCATGGGCAGCGTCTGGGTGGCCAGGACGTGCTCGACCTGGGAGGTGCCGATGCCGAAGGCGAGCGCGCCGAAGGCGCCGTGCGTGGAGGTGTGCGAGTCGCCGCAGACCACGGTGGTGCCCGGCTGGGTCAGGCCCAGCTGCGGTCCCACGACGTGGACGACGCCCTGCTCGACGTCGCCCAGCGGGTGCAGGCGGACGCCGAAGTCGGCGCAGTTCTTGCGCAGCGTCTCCAGCTGGACCCGGGAGACCGGGTCGGCGATCGGCTTGTCGATGTCGAGGGTGGGGGTGTTGTGGTCCTCGGTCGCGATGGTGAGGTCGAGGCGCCGCACCTGCCGGCCGCTCTTGCGCAGGCCGTCGAAGGCCTGGGGGCTGGTCACCTCGTGCAGCAGGTGCAGATCGATGAAGAGGAGGTCGGGCTCGCCTTCGGCGCGCCGGACGACATGGTCGTCCCAGACCTTCTCCGCGAGAGTCCTACCCATCGCTTTCCCTCCGGCCGGCGTGGTGTGCCGGCACCTCTAGAGATCAGTGGGCCCACGCCCGTAAACCCACGTTTCACGTGCTGGACGTCGACATCGGACCCGTTGGTCCGCGGGCCGTACGTACAGGGTGGCAAGTTCCTGGAGAAATTGAACTTGCGTTTCACAGAGTGAGACGTGAATATCGTTGCATGGACAACTCTAGCGGCGTCGGCGTTCTCGACAAGGCAGCTCTGGTATTGAGCGCCCTGGAGTCCGGTCCGGCCACCCTCGCCGGGCTGGTCGCGGCGACAGGGCTCGCACGACCCACGGCACATCGCCTTGCCGTGGCACTGGAACACCACCGGATGGTGGCGAGGGACATGCAGGGCCGGTTCATCCTGGGCCCGCGGCTGGCGGAGCTCGCCGCCGCGGCCGGCGAGGACCGCCTGCTGGCCACGGCCGGACCGGTACTGACTCATCTGCGTGACGTGACCGGGGAGAGCGCGCAGCTCTACCGGCGCCAGGGCGACATGCGCATCTGCGTCGCCGCGGCGGAGCGGCTGTCCGGTCTGCGGGACACCGTGCCGGTCGGCTCCACGCTCACCATGAAGGCCGGCTCCTCCGCCCAGATCCTCATGGCCTGGGAGGAGCCGGAGCGGCTGCACCGGGGGCTTCAGGGCGCCCGCTTCACGGCGACGGCCCTGTCGGGCGTACGGCGCCGTGGCTGGGCCCAGTCGATCGGTGAGCGCGAACCGGGCGTGGCGTCGGTCTCCGCGCCCGTACGCGGCCCGTCGAACCGCGTGGTGGCCGCCGTGTCGGTCTCGGGGCCGATCGAGCGCCTGACCCGCCACCCGGGCCGGATGCACGCCCAGGCGGTCATCGACGCCGCCGCCCGCCTGTCCGACGCCCTGCGCCGCTCCGGCTGACCCCTCCGTCCCTGCTGCCGACTCCCGGCTCACCGCTTCAACGCCGCAGCGGTGGGCCGGAGTTGTCTCATCTCCCTCGTCCCTGCCCGTGGAACACTCCGTGGAACACGAAAAAGCCCTCCCCTGCTGGGGAGGGCTTCTCCTGTACGTACCCCCGACCGGATTCGAACCGGCGCTACCGCCTTGAGAGGGCGGCGTGCTAGGCCGCTACACAACGGGGGCGTGCATCCTGATTGACGCGCTGGGCTACCAGGACTCGAACCTAGACTAAATGAACCAGAATCACTCGTGCTGCCAATTACACCATAGCCCATGGTGGTTTAGACCAGTACCCCCGACCGGATTCGAACCGGCGCTACCGCCTTGAGAGGGCGGCGTGCTAGGCCGCTACACAACGGGGGCCCTAGCGATCCTGCATCGAGGACATGGGAACTACCCAGACGACCTCGCGGGAAGGATCTGTACCCCCGACCGGATTCGAACCGGCGCTACTGCCTTGAGAGGGCAGCGTGCTAGGCCGCTACACAACGGGGGCTTTGCGGATGAGATCCGCGATGCAGATGAGCTCTGCGAGCTGGCCTACCAGGACTCGAACCTAGACTAACTGAACCAGAATCAGTCGTGCTGCCAATTACACCATAGGCCACCAAAACGCAACCCCCGGTGGGGATTTTGTTCGGGTTACGCTTCCGGGTCCGGGCTTTCGGCCCGCTCCCCTCGGCGCAGAAAGAACATTACCCGAAGGAGTCCGGGGCTCCAAAACGGGTATCGCCGCGCAGCAGCGGGGGCAGCTGGTCCAGGCCCGTGATCCTGGTGAGCTCGGGTCTGCCGCCGATGCCCGTCCGGTCCAGCCAGATGCCGGTGAGCCCGGCCTCGACGGCCCCCCGGGCGTCGATGTCCGGGTGATCACCGACGTACGCGACCTCCGCCGGGCACAGCCGGAGGGCGTCACAGGCGGCGTGGAAGGCCGCGGGGGCGGGCTTGGCCACGCCCAGCTCGGCCGCGCACAGCAGGGCCTCGAACCGGTCCCGTACGCCCAGCACGCGCAGCTTGCGGTCCTGGTTGTGGACCGAGGAGTTCGACAGCACGGCGTGGCGGTAGCGGGAGGCCAGGAGCTCCAGTACGGGCAGGGTGTCCGGGAAGAGCTCCCAGGCGGCCTCGTAGTGCCTCATGTACCGCTCGAACCAGGCGTCCGCCTCCGCGTCGCTGAGGTCCGCCCCCAGGAAGTCCCGCACCCGGTCGCGCCGCTGCTCCTCGAACCCGACGCCACCGGCCTCGAAGCGCCGCCAGTGGAGGGTGGTGAGCTCCTTCCACCGGGTGAGGGCCTGGTCGACGGACTCGTACCCGTCGACCAGGCCCTCGGCCCGCAGATGGTGCAGCATGCCGGCGCGGTCGGCGGTCGCGTAGTCGAAGATCGTGTCGTCGATGTCCCAGAGGACGGCGCGGATCGGCATGATCCGAGCCTACGCGGCGGCCGTTTCCGGCTCGTGCGGTACGACGAAGAAGTCCGTGACGAAGCAGGTGACGTCGCCGGAGGCGTCCCGGCCCACCCAGGTGGGGTAGGCGCCGTCGCCCCAGCCGGAGGTGAAGGCGGCGATGGTGTGGCCGGTCTCCGGGTCGGTGACCAGGTGCGGGCCCGGGGACCAGTCGGTCGTGTCGAAGGCGTCCCACAGTGGCCCCTCGTCGCCCTTGCAGGCGGGGAAGGAGCCGTCGCACGCCGCGTCGTAGAAGCAGCCGGTGCCGGCGTCCACGCCGTAGCCGAAGAACTCGTCGTCGCCCAGTTCCGCGAGGTCCTGGCCGGGCTGGAGGGCGAGCTCCCAGGTCTCGGTGGACGTGTCCTTGATCACCAGCCGTGCGGCGGCCACGCGCGTGTGGGGGCTGTCGGAGGGCGGCTCGCCGGGCACGGTGATCGTGACGACGGACGCCTCCACCGCGTACCGGCCCGGCGTCACCTCGGCGGTGAAGGGTTCGGTGTCCCCGCTGCCCAGGTAGACGAACGGGTCGCAGGCCACGACACGGCCGCTGGGGAGCCACAGCTCGCCCCCGGCCGCCACCGACACCGTGCCGGTCTCACCCGACTCGTACGAGAAGGAGTGGCCCGGCGTGAAGTGCCGGGTCAGGTCGGGAACGGTCATGGGCATGATGCTGGTCCCCCCAAGGGCGGTGAGCAGGTGGCTGCGACGCGTCGGAGCCTAGTGCGGGGGACTGACAACGCCGGAAGGGGCGGCCACCGGGTGTCCGGTGGCCGCCCCTTCCCGAGGACGTACGCGACTTACGCGACTTACGCGGCGAGCTTCGCCAGCGCGGCGTCGACGCGGGCCAGGGTGCGGTCCTTGCCCAGGATCTCCAGGGACTCGAAGAGCGGCAGGCCGACGGTGCGGCCGGTGACCGCGACGCGCACGGGGGCCTGGGCCTTGCCGAGCTTGAGGCCGTGCTCCTCGCCGGCGGCGAGGACGGCGTTCTTCAGCGACTCGGGGCTGGTCCAGTCCGCGTCCGACAGCTTCTGGCGGGCCGTGCGCAGCAGGGCGTCGGAGCCCTCCTTCATGGCCTTCTGCCAGGACGCCTCGTCCTCGACGGGCTCCTTCAGGAACAGGAAGTCGACGTTGGCCGTGATGTCGGAGAGGACGGTCAGGCGGGTCTGGGCGTGGGGCGCGATGGCCTCCCAGGCGGCCTGGTCGAAGTCCTCCGGCGCCCAGGGGGCGTGCGGGGCCTTCAGCCAGGGCTCGCAGGCGGTGGTGAACGCCTTCACGTCCAGCATGCGGATGTGGTCGGCGTTGATCGCCTCGGCCTTCTTCAGGTCGAAGCGGGCCGGGTTGGCGTTGACGTCCGCGATGTCGAACTCCTCGATCATCTCGGGGATGGTGAAGACGTCCTGGTCGGCGGAGAAGGACCAGCCGAGCAGGGACAGGTAGTTGAGCAGGCCCTCGGGGAGGAAGCCGCGCTCCCGGTAGAGGTTCAGGGAGGCCTGCGGGTCGCGCTTGGAGAGCTTCTTGTTGCCCTCGCCCATGACGTAGGGGAGGTGGCCGAAGGCGGGGATGCCCTTGGCGATGCCCAGCTCGATCAGCGCCTTGTAGAGGGCGATCTGGCGCGGGGTGGAGGACAGCAGGTCCTCGCCGCGCAGCACGTGGGTGATCTCCATCAGCGCGTCGTCGACGGGGTTGACGAGCGTGTAGAGGGGGGCGCCGTTGGCGCGGACGATGCCGTAGTCCGGGACGTTGTCCGGGGTGAAGGTGAGCTCGCCGCGGACCAGGTCGGTGAAGGTGATCGGCTCGTCGGGCATCCGGAAGCGGACGATCGACTCGCGGCCCTCGGCCTCGTACGCCGCCTTCTGCTCGTCGGTGAGGTCGCGGCACTTCCCGTCGTAGCCGGACGGCCGGCCGGCGGCTCGGGCGGCCTCGCGGCGCTCGTCGAGCTCGGTGGCGGTGCAGTAGCAGCGGTACGCGTAGCCACCGGCGAGCAGTTTGCCGGCGACGTCCTGGTAGATGTCCATGCGCTGCGACTGGCGGTAGGGGGCGTGGGGGCCGCCGACCTCCGGGCCCTCGTCCCAGTCGAGGCCGAGCCAGCGCAGCGAGTCGAGGAGCTGCTGGTAGGACTCCTCCGAGTCGCGGGCCGCGTCGGTGTCCTCGATGCGGAAGACCATGGTGCCCTGGTGGTGCCGGGCGAAGGCCCAGTTGAACAGGGCGGTGCGGACCAGGCCCACGTGGGGGTTGCCGGTCGGCGAGGGACAGAAACGTACGCGGATCGCGTTAGCCACGCTTGATCACCTTGTTGGTGAGAGTGCCGATGCCTTCGATGGTGACGGCGACCTCGTCGCCGACGTTGAGCGGTCCGACTCCGACCGGGGTGCCGGTGAGGATGACGTCGCCCGGGAGCAGCGTCATGGCCTCGGTGATGTGGACGACCAGGTCCTCGATGGAGTGGACCATGTCGCTCGTACGACCCAGCTGGCGCTGTTCTCCGTTGACCGTGCACTGGATCGTGACGTCCGCGGGGTCGAGGTCGGTCTCCACCCAGGGGCCGAGCGGGCAGGAGGTGTCGAAGCCCTTGGCGCGGGCCCACTGCTTCTCGCGCTTCTGGACGTCGCGGGCGGTGACGTCGTTGGCGCAGGTGTAGCCGAAGACGACGTCCTTGACGCGCTCGCGCGGGACCTCGCGGCACATGCGGCCGATCACGACGGCGAGCTCTGCCTCGTGGTGCAGCTCGTTCGAGAAGGAGGGGTACACGATGGCGTCGCCGGAGCCGATCACGGAGGTGGTGGGCTTGAAGAAGGCGACGGGGACCTCCGGGACCTCGTTGCCGAGTTCCGCGGCGTGCTCCGCGTAGTTGCGGCCGATGGCCACGACCTTGTTGGGCAGGACGGGCGGCAGCAGCCGGACCTTGCTCAGCGGGACCTTGGTCCCGCTGAGTTCGAAGTCGGCGTACGGAATACCCTTGATGATGTCGAGGACGAGAGCGCCCTCTTCGCCGGGGGCGCTGCCGCCCTCGACCGCGCCGAAGGCGACATTGCCGTCGATGGAGAACCTGGCGATGCGCACGGGATGCCGTGCCCCTTACTTCCGCTGGCTGGAGTCTGACGCTCCAGGCTAACGCGGGAGGCGCACGCCACCTGCCGTTATGAGCGTGCGGCCGGGACGGGAGCGTCCATCAGGGTCGTACGGCGCGGGTTGGCGGTGCTGGCGGGGAGGTCGACCGAGTGGTCCGGCCGCACGCCCTGGTCGAGCTCACCGGCGTCGGCCAGGTGCATCAGGGTGGTGCGGCGCGGGTTGGCGATGCTGCGCATGGTCATCGTCGTCTTCATCGGTGGTTTCAGACCTCGGAGTACGGGCGCCGCCAGGGCGCCTGATTGACAGAGCTTCCACTTTGTAAAGCGTCAGGCTAAACATGGGATTCCCCGCAAATGGCGGTGGACGGCAACGATCTATATGTGAGTTTGCTCACGCACTGGGGGATGATCCCGACATTACGGGCGGCCGGACAGGGTGAGGGAATCGGACATTGCATGCCTGAATGCTGCATTCCGCTGCTGATCATGGCGACTGGGACACCCCCCACCCCCACCGGGCCCACCAGCGACTCGTACACGAAAGTCCGATTCCTCCCTGATCAGCTTCTACGGCCGGTGATGTGAACCTCACGCCGTGTGACCCCCGTTCGGGTGCGGCCCTTCGGCCTTGTTGGAGATCCGGCACTGTGCTGGAATTCCACGCACCGCCGCGGGTTCCAGACCGGCGCGCTGGGGCGCAACACACAGCGCCGAGCGGCGGTGAGGAAGGGGGATTTGCGCCGGTCACTCACGACCACCACTGGAGCGCGCTCGCGCTCCACGACGCCGACACCGTCCTGTCCGTTCGCGCGGGGGGACGCCTGGTCCAGAGGTTGCGACGCTAGTGCAGGGACGTTTCAAGAGGGATGGCAACGGGTCTCCCCAGGCCCGCCAGGGCCGAGGGGAAGCTGCGGCGGAGCAGGAGCCGCGCGGCGGGACCGACCGCGGCTCCTCGCCCCAGCACGCCCAGAACCCGGGACCGGCCGCCGGCGACGGCGGTGGTGACCGTGCGGGACGTTCGAGTGCCGGGCAGGGCGGCGACGCCACGTCGAAGGCCGGCAAGGCCGCGTCGGCGAAGGGCGGCAAGGCCGGGAAGGCTGCGAAGGCCTCGCCGGCGGTCAGTGGCCCCACCGACGCCGGTTCACGAATAGCCCTGCGCAACTGGCGCATCAGCACGCGTCTGGTCTCGCTGCTCGCCCTCCCCGTGGTCGCCGCGACCACGCTGGGCGGCATTCGTATCAACGAGTCCATGAACGACATGGAGCAGCTGGATCACATGCAGCTGCTCACCAAGCTGACCCAGGAGGCGACCAACCTCGCCCAGGCGCTCCAGGACGAGCGCGACCTGACGGCCGGCCCCCTCTCCAACAACATCCCCGTCACCAACCTCAAGGTCACCGAGCCGCGCGAGGACGCCAACCGGGCGCAGGCGGCCTTCCTCGAGGCCACCGCGGCCATCGGCGACACCCAGGGCAACGAGGCGCTGCAGAGCATCCGCTCCAACGTGGAGCAGATCGCGCAGCAGGTCATCACTCTCGGGCACATCCGCGAGGGCGCGTACAAGGACGGTTCACAGGACTTCCAGACGGTCGAGCGCTACAACCGTCTGATCAGCTCGCTGCTCAGCCTCTCCCAGGACATGGCGCAGGCGACCAGCAACCCGGAGATGATCAAGCGGACCCGCGCGCTGGCCGCGTTCTCGTCCGCCAAGGAGTACGCCTCCATCCAGCGCGCGATCATCGCGGCCGCCCTGCCGACGACCAAGCAGGAGCGGGGCTCGCTGGACACGAACGACCGTGAGTACGGTGCGGCCGCCCGTGAGAAGGAACAGCAGGCCATGGAGTCGTTCATGGCCATCTACAGCTCGGCGGGCGGGGATCCGACGGAGCTGCTCTCGGCCCTCGGCTCGAACAACCCCGCCATCCAGACGGCCGACGAGTACGCGGAGCAGGTGCTCCGCACCGACCAGGGGATGAAGCAGCAGAAGCCGCGCGGTTACCTGGACTGGACCGACGCCTACGACTCCAAGATGAAGGCGATGGACTCCATCGAGGCCACCCTCCTCGGCGACATGGAGAGCACGGCCCGTGACCTGCGCCAGGAGGAGCAGCGCGACGCGATCATCAACGGTGCGCTGATCCTCCTCGTCCTCGGTGTCTCGCTGGTGGGCGCCTTCGTGGTGGCCCGGTCCATGATCCGGTCGCTGCGGCGGCTCCAGGACACGGCGACCAAGGTGGCCCAGGAGCGGCTGCCCGAGCTGGTCAAGCAGCTGTCCGAGGCCGACCCGCAGGACGTGGACACGTCCGTGGAGTCGGTGGGTGTGCACTCCCGGGACGAGATCGGCCAGGTGGCCGCGGCCTTCGACGACGTGCACCGCGAGGCGGTCCGCCTCGCCGCAGAGCAGGCCCTGCTGCGGGGCAACGTCAACGCGATGTTCACCAACCTCTCGCGCCGTTCCCAGGGCCTCATCCAGCGCCAGCTGTCGCTGATCTCCGAGCTGGAGTCCCGCGAGGCCGACCCGGACCAGCTGTCCTCGCTGTTCAAGCTGGACCACCTCGCCACGCGTATGCGCCGTAACGGCGAGAACCTGCTCGTTCTCGCGGGTGAGGAGCCGGGACGCCGGTGGACCCGGCCCGTCCCGCTCGTCGACGTGCTCCGCGCCGCGGCCTCCGAGGTGGAGCAGTACGAGCGCATCGAACTCGCCGCCGTACCGGCGACCGAGGTCGCCGGCCGCGTCGTCAACGACCTCGTGCACCTGCTCGCCGAGCTGCTGGAGAACGCCACGTCGTTCTCCTCGCCCCAGACCAAGGTCCGCGTCACCGGTCACGCGCTGCCCGACGGGCGTGTCCTCGTCGAGATCCACGACACCGGTATCGGCCTGTCCCCCGAGGACCTCGCCGCGATCAACGAGCGGCTCGCCTCGCCGCCCACCGTGGACGTGTCGGTCTCCCGGCGCATGGGTCTGTTCGTGGTCGGCCGCCTGTCCCTGCGGCACGGCATCCGTATCCAGCTGCGTCCCTCCGACTCGGGCGGTACGACCGCGCTGGTCATGCTCCCGGTGGATGTCGCGCAGGGCGGCAAGAAGCTTCCCGGCAAGCCCGGTCAGGGAGGCCAGGGCGGTCAGGGCGGTCAGGGCGCGATGCCGCAGGGCCCCTCGGGCGCGGCCGGCCGGCTGACCGGCGGTCCGGGTGCGGCCGGTGGCGGCCGCCCGGGCCTTTCCGGCGGCCCCGGTGGCCCCGTTGGTGCGGGTGGTCCGGGCGGACCGGGCGGTGCGCCCGCGGGCCGGCACGGTCTCGGCGCGGGCGCCGGTGCGGGTGCTGGTGCGGGTGCTGGTGCGGGCGGTGCCCGTGGCCAGGTCGGTGCCGGATCCGGTCCTCGGGCCGCGCTGCCCGGCCGGGACGACGCGGCCGGACGGCCGGGTGGGCCGCAGGGCGGTCAGCCGGGCTTCCAGGGCCGACCGGGCCAGGCGGGTCCGGGCCAGGCAGGTCCGGCGGGTCAGCCGCAGCAGCCCCACCAGCCCCAGAAGCAGCCGCAGGACCCGCAGCGTCAGGGTGCCGGTGTCGCGGGCGCCTTCGGCGGCGCCGGCGGCGGCAGGGGTACGCGGGACAACGGCATCCCGACGCGCTCGGACGTCTGGCAGAGCGGCCCCTCCGACCAGGGCGCCCGCAACAACGCTCAGCAGCTGCCGCCCTCCGGCGGTCCGCGCGCCGAACTCCCCGGCGCCGCCCCGCAGCAGCAGCCCACGCAGCAGTCCCCGCAGCAGCCCGCGCAGCCGCAGCGCCCCCAGCGCCCGCAGACCACCAGCTGGGGTGCCGACGTGCCGCGCGGCCACGACGAGCCGGCGGCCACCGGGCAGTACGCCCGCCCGCCGGCCGACCGGCAGGGCCGCCAGGACCCCGCGTCCACGGCGCAGTTCGCCCGCCCCGACTACAACGCCGGGCGCCCGCAGCCCGAGGCGCTGCCTCCCGCGCCCGGCGCCGGGGACGGCCGTACGCCGCTGTACGACACGCTGGAGACCAACTGGTTCCACCAGAACGGTCAGGCCCAGCAGGCTCAGCAGCCCCAGCACGGTGGCGCCGGCCAGTACCCCGCCCACGACCAGACCATGCCGACTCCGGCCGTACCGCAGCAGCCCGCGCAGCCCACCCGGCCCGCGCAGCAGCGGCCCGCACCGTCGCTGCCGCCCCGCCGCGACGGCCAGGGCGCCGGTCAGGGCGCCGGTCAGGGCGCCGGTCAGGGCGGCGCCGGACACGGCGGCGCCGGACAGGCCGCCGGTCAGGCCGCGGGCCAGGGCTCCGACGCGGCCGCGTCGTGGCGCACCTCCCCCAACGACGAGCTGGTACGCCAGGCCGAGCGGGTCCGCAAGCCCGCCGCAGGCGGCGTCACCACCTCCGGCCTCCCCCGCCGGGTCCCGCGCGCCAATCTGGTGCCGGGAACCGCGCAGGAGTCCACCCACCAGTCCGGTCCGCAGGTCTCGCGTGCGCCTGATGACGTACGCGGCCGCCTGACCAACCTCCGCCGCGGCATCCAGCAGGGGCGTCAGGCAGGCAGCTCCACCACGGGCAGTTTCCAACTCGGCCCCACTCACCAGCAGGAGCGTTAGTTGAGACCGATGAGCCAAGCGGCCCAGAACCTGAATTGGCTGATCACCAACTTCGTGGACAACACCCCCGGGGTGTCCCACACGGTGGTGGTCTCAGCCGACGGACTCCTGCTGGCCATGTCCGAAGGGTTCCCCCGCGACCGCGCCGACCAGCTCGCGGCCGTGGCGTCCGGGCTCACCTCGCTGACCGCGGGGGCGTCCCGGATCTTCGAGGGCGGCGCCGTCGCCCAGACCGTGGTGGAGATGGAGCGCGGCTTCCTCTTCCTGATGTCCATCTCGGACGGTTCCTCACTGGCCGTGCTCGCGCACCCGGATGCCGACATCGGCCTCGTCGGATACGAGATGGCACTGCTCGTCGACCGCGCGGGCAGCGTCCTCACCCCTGACCTGCGTGCGGAACTGCAGGGCAGCCTGCTCCACTGAGGCGGTACGCCCCAATCCGTACCGTCCCCCCTCATGCCTTGTTCACCGTCGGCCGCCCCCTCCGGCCCCCCACCGGCCCAGTCAGACGACAGGCAGACCACCTGCTGTCACTGGAGGATCAATGACCCCGCCCCCCGCCTCTCACGATCCGTACGGCGTCCCCACGGACGCCGGGTACGGCGTTGAAGGCGACCAGCCGCTGGTCCGGCCTTATGCCATGACCGGCGGCCGGACCAGGCCGCGCTACCAGCTCGCCATCGAGGCGCTGGTCAGCACCACGGCCGACCCGGCCCACCTGGGAAGCCTGCTTCCCGAGCACCAGCGGATCTGCCACCTGTGCCGTGAGGTGAAGTCGGTGGCGGAGGTGTCGGCGCTGTTGTCGATGCCGCTGGGCGTCGCCCGGATTCTCGTCGCCGACCTGGCGGAGGCGGGCATGGTGGCGATCCACCAGCCGGGCAATGGAGAAGCCGGCGGCACGCCGGATGTGACACTGCTCGAAAGGGTGCTCAGTGGACTTCGCAAGCTCTAGCGGCGGTTCAGGAGGGGGTCGCTCGACCACCTCCGCCAAGATCGTGGTGGCGGGCGGATTCGGCGTGGGCAAGACCACGTTCGTCGGCGCCGTCTCGGAGATCAACCCGCTGCGTACCGAGGCCGTCATGACGTCCGCTTCGGCGGGCATCGACGACCTCACCCACACCGGCGGCAAGACGACCACCACGGTCGCCATGGACTTCGGCCGCATCACCCTGGACCAGGACCTGATCCTGTACCTCTTCGGTACGCCGGGCCAGGACCGCTTCTGGTTCATGTGGGACGACCTGGTACGCGGCGCGATCGGCGCCGTCGTCCTGGTCGACACGAGAAGACTGGCCGACTGCTTCCCGGCGGTCGACTACTTCGAGAACAGCGGCCTGCCCTTCGTCGTGGCCCTCAACGGTTTCGAGGGGCACCAGCCGTACACGCCGGAAGAGGTGCGTGAGGCGCTCCAGATCGGACCGGACACCCCGATCATCACCACCGACGCCCGGCACCGCGCCGACGCCAAGAGCGCGCTGATCACCCTCGTCGAGCACGCCCTGATGGCCCGCCTCAAGTAGACGTGGACGTACGGCAGTTGTCGTAGCGGCGCTCAGGGGCCGGGTGTGTCCTTTGACACGGTCGGCCCCGGGGTTCATAACGTTTCGACAGAGAATTACGGGGTCTCGGACACGAGACGCATCCGTATGGTGCCACTGTGCTCACATGAGCCCCGCCTTTTGGCGGGGCTCGCTCTTTATGCCCGTTTTATCTGAGGTCTGAACCACTGGTGATGACCCGATCGGGGGGTTTGGAACGCGACCGCTTTACGTGCTGCAATGCGACGAACTCCCGAGTAGTACGGCCCTGAACAGAAAAACGGCACAACATAGGTGCCGGCGCCGAGAGGTTGTTGGTCGAGTGAGGCGAAGCACGAAAAGCGCCGCAGAGCAGCAGGCGCGGGGCAACTTCACCCCGCCCGCGCGCACAGCGGTGCCGCCTGCCGATACGCCCGGATCACCATCGGCCGCCTCCGGCGGCAGCGGTGCTCCCGGCAGCTCCAGCAAGCTGTCCCCGCGCAACTGGCGCGTGGCGACCCGCCTGAACGCCATCCTCCTCATACCCGTGCTCATCGGGCTCATCATGGGCGGCTTCCAGGTCAAGACGTCGATCGACACCTGGCAGGAGGCGCAGGACGCCGAGAAGACGGCGCTGGTCGTCCGCGCCGCCTCGGACTACGGCCAGGCGCTGCTCAACGAGCGGGACCTCACCGCCATCCCGCTGCTCAGCAACGAGCGGGACGACCCGAAGGTCACCGAGGCGCGCGCCAAGACGGACGCCGCCAAGGAGAAGTTCGACGAGGCCGTCAAGGGCATGCCCACCGGGCAGGGCCTGGAGCGCCGGCTGGAGCTCTTCCGCAACGAGGAGCCGACACTCGAGAAACTCCGCCAGGCCGCCTACTCCAAGGCCCTGGACCCGGTGCAGACCGAAGAGGGCTACACCAAGGTCCAGCACTACCTGATGGAGTTCTCCAACGAGCTCGGGCTCGGCACCGGGAACGTCACCTCCTACGGCCGTATGGTCTACGCCGTTCAGCTCGCCCAGGCGGCCCAGTCGCTGCAGCGCTCGATCGGCACGCACCTGCTGGTCCGGCCGAGCAAGGACGAGTCGACGTTCGCCCAGCAGAGCAAGGCGTTCAACTCGTACAACTACCTGGAGCAGATCGCCCTCGGCGAGTACAACTCCGGTGGTACCCAGGAGGACGTGGAGAAGCTCACGGCGGTCATGCAGCGCCGGGCCGCCGAGGGCGACCGGCGGCTCAAGGCCGCCAACATCACGCTGAAGAAGGACGAGTTCGGCTCGGTCCTCGCGCCGATGGCGCAGAAGATCGGCAACGCCGAGGACGCCGACGCGATCGAGGAGCTCCAGGCCGAGTTCATCACCAAGGACACCTGGCTGGCCGCCTCCACGTCCAAGTTCGACGGCTACGGCGAGGTCAGCACCGACCTGGTGAACAAGGCCGTGGACGAGGCCGCCGAGATCTCCAGCGACGCCAAGACCGACGCCATCGTCAACGGCGCCATCGTCGTGATCGCCCTGCTCGCCGCGTTCATCCTGGCCGGGATGATGGCCCGCCAGATGAGCACCTCGATGAGCCGGCTGCGTACCGCCGCCTTCAGCATCGCCGAGCAGCGCCTGCCGATGCTGGTCGACCAGCTCTCCCGTACCGACCCGGGCCGGGTCGACACCCGCGTACAGCCGATCCCGATCGACTCCCAGGACGAGATCGGCGAGGTCGCCCGCGCCTTCGACCAGGTGCACCGCGAGGCCGTCCGGCTCGCCGCCGAGCAGGCGCTGCTGCGGGGCAACGTCAACGCGATCTTCACCAACCTGTCGCAGCGCAACCAGTCGCTGATCGAGGGCCAGCTGACCCTGATCACGGAGCTGGAGAACAACGAGGCCGACCCGGACCAGCTGGAGAACCTGTTCAAGCTGGACCACCTGGCCACCCGTATGCGCCGCAACGGCGAGAACCTCCTCATCCTCGCGGGCGAGGAGCCCGGCCGCCGCTGGAACCAGCCGGTGCCGCTGGTCGACGTGCTGCGCGCCGCCTCCTCGGAGGTGGAGTCGTACGAGCGCATCGAGCTCACCGGCGTACCGGAGTCGGAGATCCACGGCCAGGCCGTGACCGACCTCGTGCACCTGCTGGCGGAGCTGCTGGAGAACGCCACCACGTTCTCCTCGCCGCAGACCAAGGTCCGGGTCACCGCGACCCGGCTGCCCGACGGCCGGGTCATGATCGAGATCCACGACAAGGGCATCGGCCTGACCGCCGAGGACTTCGCCGACATCAACCACAAGCTGGCCAACCCGCCGACCGTGGACGCCGCGATCTCGCAGCGCATGGGCCTGTTCGTGGTCGGCCGCCTCGCCGACCGGCACGGCATCCGCGTCCAGCTGCGCCCCTCGGGCGAGCAGGCCGGTACGACGTCGCTGGTGATGCTGCCGGACGCGATCACCCATGGTGGCGGTGGCGACCCGGCGATGGAGTCCGACTTCACCGTCTCCCAGATCATCCCGGAGCAGCAGGCCTTCGAGGCGGCCCCGCTGCGGACGGCCGCGGAGCTGGGCTTCGACGACTCCCGGTACGAGCAGTCCCCGGCCGGTGACACCACGCTGGACCCGGTGGGCCGCTCCCGGATGCGCCAGGAGCGCCGTGCGGCGCTGGGCGCCCAGCTCCAGGGCTCCGAGGGCGAACGGCCCATGTTCCGCGACGAGGTGGCGCAGGATCAGCAGCGGGAGCAGTACGGCTACGAGCAGCAGCAGCAGTACGAGCCGCAGCAGTACGAGCAGCAGAACGGGTACGCCCAGGACGGCTACGAGCAGCAGCAGCAGCAGCAGCAGTACGGCGGTGAGTACGCGACCGGCGACTACGCGACGGACGATTACGCGACCGGCGAGTACGCTGAACCGTCCTATGCGGAATCCGCTTTTCCGGCTCAGGAGCCGCAGCAGCCGCAGTACGACAGCCAGTTCGACGCCCAGCCCCACCAGGGCGAGTGGCCGGATCAGGGCGGCTACGAGCGCGGTTACGACTCCGGGTACGGAACGGAATCGGAATCTGCGCCGGGCGCTCCCACGAACGGCCGCGAGCGCGTAGGCTTCTCCTCGGGCCCCACCCCCAGCGCCGGTCACGAGCTGACCGACGCCGGCCTGCCGCGCCGCGGCAGCCAGCAGCAGACTCCGGCCCCGCAGCAGCAGCAGGTTCCTCAGGCGGACCAGACGCAGCCGGTCCAGCGGGTCTCGCGGAGCAGCAGCGAGGACAGCGGTTCCGAGGACTGGCGCTCGACCAACGACGAGCGCTGGCAGCGGGCCGAGAAGCTCCGCGAGCCGAAGGCCGGCGGGGTCACCCCGTCCGGGCTCCCGCGGCGCGTACCCAAGGCCAACCTGGTCGAGGGCACGGCGGAGCAGACCCCGCAGGGCGGCCCACAGGTCTCCCGCGCCCCGGAGGACGTGCGTGGCAGGTTGAGCAACCTGCGGCGCGGTGTCCAGCAGGGACGCAACGCGGGAACGGACACGAACGGATCGGGCCTCGGCCCGGGTAGTACCTACAACCAGGAGCGTTAGTGTGAGCCCGATGAGCCAGGCGGCGCAGAATCTGAACTGGTTGATCACCAACTTCGTGGACAACACCCCCGGGGTGTCCCACACGGTGGTGGTCTCCGCCGACGGACTCCTGCTGGCGATGTCCGAGGGTTTCCCCCGTGACCGTGCCGACCAGCTCGCGGCGGTGGCGTCGGGACTGACGTCGCTGACGGCGGGGGCCTCCCGGATCTTCGAGGGCGGCGCGGTCAACCAGACGGTGGTGGAGATGGAGCGCGGCTTCCTCTTCATCATGTCGATCTCGGACGGCTCCTCGCTGGCCGTCCTCGCCCACCCGGACGCCGACATCGGTCTGGTCGGCTACGAGATGGCCCTGCTGGTGGATCGTGCGGGCAGTGTCCTCACTCCGGACCTCCGCGCCGAGCTCCAGGGAAGTCTTCTCAACTAGCAGACAGACCGTGCGTTTATCGCCACCGCACCATAGGGTGCGGTGGCGCGGCTCCACAGGGACATGGAACCGGTGAACGGCAGTCGGAGGAGGAAAAGTGGCAACACCCCCAGGCGGACACCACCCATATGACGGTGCGCACCAGTCGCAGGGTGAGAACGCCCAGAACCGCTTCAACTTCCCTTCCGCACCGAGCGGTCAGGGCGGCATGCAGCCGCAGCAGCCCTACCAGCAGCCGCAGCCGGGCCCCTCGTACGTCCAGCCGCAGGCGCCGCGCATCCAGCCGGTGCAGCAGCGGCGGCGTCCGGAGCCCGCGCCCACGTCGGGCAACAACACCCATAATCCGCTGGTCCGTCCGTACGCCATGACCGGCGGCCGGACGAGGCCTCGGTACCAGCTCGCCATCGAGGCGCTGGTGTCCACCACGGCCGACCCGTCAAGGCTGCAAGGGCAGTTGCCCGAGCACCAGCGGATCTGCCGGCTGTGCTTCGAGATCAAGTCGGTCGCCGAGATCTCGGCACTCCTCTCCATCCCCCTCGGCGTTGCCCGGATCCTCGTCGCCGACCTGGCGGAGGCCGGACTTGTCGCCATCCACCAGCCCGGCGGCGACGAGTCCGCCGGCGGCCAGCCAGACGTGACACTGCTCGAAAGGGTGCTCAGTGGACTTCGCAAGCTCTAGCGGCGGTGCAGCCCGCTCAACCACCAGCGCGAAGATCGTGGTGGCGGGCGGATTCGGCGTGGGCAAGACCACGTTCGTCGGCGCCGTCTCGGAGATCAACCCGCTGCGTACCGAGGCCGTCATGACGTCTGCGTCCGCGGGCATCGACGACCTCACCCACACCGGTGACAAGACGACCACCACGGTCGCCATGGACTTCGGCCGCATCACCCTGGACCAGGACCTGATCCTGTACCTCTTCGGTACGCCGGGCCAGGACCGCTTCTGGTTCATGTGGGACGACCTCGTACGCGGCGCGATCGGCGCCGTCGTCCTGGTCGACACCCGCCGTCTCGCCGACTGCTTCCCGGCGGTCGACTACTTCGAGAACAGCGGCCTGCCGTTCGTCATCGCGCTCAACGGCTTCGACGGCCACCAGCCGTACACGCCGGACGAGGTCCGCGAGGCGCTCCAGATCGGACCGGACACCCCGATCATCACCACCGACGCCCGGCACCGCGCCGACGCCAAGAGCGCGCTCATCACCCTCGTCGAGCACGCCCTGATGGCCCGCCTCCGGTAGCCCCGCGACGCACGAGGCCCGCACACCGTGACGGTGTGCGGGCCTTCGCCATGCGCGGCGCCCTCTGGGGCCCCGCCTCCCCCGTTGTGGGCAGTCGCTCCGGGGTTCCCGATTCCGTTGTGGGCAGTCGTCCCGCAGGGCCGGACGGGTGGGTACAACGGACCGGGGCGGTGCCCTTTCTCGGTGCCCCCGGGTGCGGTGCCTGCCGGTGAGTGGGGGCCGTCGCCCGGCTGCGGGTGGTGGGATGGCGAAGGGCCCCGCACCTGAAACGGTGCGGGGCCCTTCGGGGCGCGTGGGTCAGCGCTGCCAGCTGTGGGGGGCGCGGAAGCCGGACTGGCGCTCCAGGCGGCGCCAGCCGGCCGTGGAGCGGACCCGGCGCGCCGGCGCGGCGGCCGGGCGGGCGGAGGCGCGGGCGAGGAGGACCGCGGTGATGGCGGCGAGCTCCTCGGGGTCGGCGTGGCCCTTTTCGACGCGGAGCAGGTTGGTGTCGGTCACGTGGGCTCCTGTTACTGGGGCGGGTTGCCGTGCTTGCGGGACGGCAGGTCGGCGTGCTTCGTGCGGAGCATCGCCAGGGCGGCGATGAGCACGGAGCGG
The DNA here is from genome assembly GCF_002099185.1 of Streptomyces sp. CB03238. Lineage (NCBI taxonomy): Bacteria > Bacillati > Actinomycetota > Actinomycetes > Kitasatosporales > Streptomycetaceae > Streptomyces > Streptomyces sp. CB03238. Next base: position 132,154 of record NZ_NBCN01000019.1, read on the forward strand.
GTCTCGGACGGGTCGATGACGTCGTCGACCAGGCCGCGCTCCGCGGCGTAGTACGGGTGCATCAGCTCGGACTTGTACTCCTTGACCATGCGGGCGCGCATGGCCTCGGGGTCCTCGGCGTCGGCGATCTGGCGGCGGAAGATGACGTTGGCGGCACCCTCGGCACCCATCACGGCGATCTCGTTCGTCGGCCAGGCGTAGGTCAGGTCGGCGCCGATGGACTGGCTGTCCATGACGATGTACGCGCCGCCGTAGGCCTTGCGCAGGATCAGGCTGATGCGGGGCACGGTGGCGTTGCAGTACGCGTACAGCAGCTTCGCGCCGTGGCGGATGATGCCGCCGTGCTCCTGGTCGACGCCCGGCAGGAAGCCGGGCACGTCCAGCAGCGTGACGATCGGGATATTGAAAGCATCGCACATCTGGACGAACCGGGCGGCCTTCTCCGACGCCTCGATGTCCAGCACGCCCGCCAGCGTCTGCGGCTGGTTGGCGACGATGCCGACGACCTGGCCGTCGAGGCGGGCCAGCGCGCAGATGATGTTGCGCGCCCAGCGCTCGTGGATCTCCAGGTAGTCGCCGTCGTCGACGAGCTCCTCGATCACCTTGGCCATGTCGTACGGCCGGTTGCCGTCCGCCGGGACCAGGTCCAGCAGGACGTCCGACCGGCGGTCGGCCGGGTCCTCGCTGGGGTGGGCGGGCGGGTTCTCACGGTTGTTGGAGGGGAGCATCGACAGGAGGTAGCGCACCTCCGCGATGCAGGTCTCCTCGTCGTCGTACGCGAAGTGCGCCACGCCCGACGTCTCGGCGTGCACGTCGGCGCCGCCGAGGCCGTTCTGGGTGATCTCCTCACCGGTGACCGCCTTGACGACGTCCGGGCCGGTGATGAACATCTGCGAGGTCTCGCGGACCATGAAGACGAAGTCCGTCAGGGCCGGGCTGTAGGCCGCGCCGCCCGCGCACGGGCCGAGCATCACGCTGATCTGCGGGATGACGCCCGAGGCGCGCGTGTTGCGCTGGAAGATGCCGCCGTAGCCCGCGAGGGCGGAGACGCCCTCCTGGATACGGGCGCCGGCGCCGTCGTTCAGCGAGACCAGCGGCGCACCGGCCGCGATGGCCATGTCCATGATCTTGTGGATCTTGGTGGCGTGGGCCTCGCCCAGCGCGCCGCCGAAGATCCGGAAGTCGTGGGCGTAGACGAAGACCGTGCGGCCCTCGACCGTGCCCCAGCCGGTGATGACGCCGTCGGTGTACGGCCTCTTGGCCTCCAGGCCGAAGCCGGTCGCCCGGTGCCGCCGCAGCTGCTCGACCTCCTGGAACGAGCCCGGGTCGAGCAGCAGCTCGATGCGCTCACGAGCGGTCAGCTTGCCCTTGGCGTGCTGGGCCTCGGTCGCCCGGTCACTCGGGCCGCGCAGGGCCTCCTCGCGCAGGGCGTGCAGCTCTGCCACACGCCCACGGGCATCGGTCGGCTCGCCCTGGGTTTCGTCCACAACGGTCATGCATCGACCCTACGAAGCCGACCAAGGAAAACCCGCCGTCGACTCTGTACAGTCTCGCGCCCCATCTCCTGTGAGCCCTGGACAGAACCGTTGCGCGGTGCAGCCCAAGTGCCAGCCATGGACCCCCATGTGTTGTGGAGGTCCCACAATAGGGTCAGATGACCACCGTGCAGCGGTGCCCGGCGCCCGCCGTGCCCGGGGCGACGCGCAGCCGGAGCGTACGGCCGGTGGCGAGGACCTCGACCGACGGGTCGTGGGCGACGACGACGCCGACCGGATGGTGCCAGGTGATCTCCAGGGGCCGTCCGGTGCGCGGCGGCTCGCTGACGCAGACCGTCACCGTACGGCCCTTCCGGCGTACGAGCAGACTCGCCGGTGCGCTCGTGGTGAGCGGGCCCACCGTACCGGGCTGCCAGAAGTTCGCGGCGGTCAGGCCGAGCGAGGGCACGGCGACGGCCTGGCGGGCGGCGGTGTTGTCGAGGATCTCCAGCCAGTGGGGGTCGTACGCGCGGGCCGCGACGGTCCGGCGCGAGGCGCCCGGCATCAGCAGGTAGGCGTACGAGGCGTCCGCCGGATCGGTGCCGTGGTCGAGCCAGAGCGTCTGGTACCGGCGGGTGCGGCGCTCGGTGGTGGACGTGGTGTTGATGTCCCGCCAGGCACCGGTGCGGTCCTCGCGCAGGGCCTTGAAGGGGGCGCCCCCGGGGAACACCCAGCCCCCGTGCTCCTCCAGGTGTGCCCAGCGGGATCCGGGGCCGGTGGTGAGCCGCTCGTCGCCCGCCTCCCCCAGGTTCCGGTTGTCGACGATCGTCTCGACGGCGACGCCGTCGGCGCAGCTGATCCCCGCGCCGAGGCAGATGACCGTGTCGGCGGCGCAGAACCAGGACTTGCGGGCCTCCAGGGTGGAGCCGAGGCCCTTCAGGTGCTGCCCCACGGCGGCGAACTCCCCGTCGGTCACCCCGCCGACCCACTGGACGGCCGGCTTCGACTCGCCCCATTCGCCGCCCGCCCGGTCGGGCAGCCGCTTGGTCGACACGGTGGTGCCGGGCAGGCGGTAGGGGTCGACGGTCGGCCAGAACCAGTCGGTGTACTGGGCGTCGCCCCCAGGGCCCCACCAGTAGAGCATTCCGGCACCGGTGTGCCAGCCGCGCGGGTTCTCGCCGTTGCCGCACTCGTAGTACGAGATCCGCTCCGAGGCCATGGAGATGTTGGCCGCCCACCCGGGGCGGCGGTGCACGGCCCGGTCCATGGCGGCGAACAGCTTGTGGCCGACCGGTTCGGGCGCTGCGGGGACGGGCGAGGCGGCGACCTCGTGCAGCCGGGCGAGGTCGGCGACGCCGAACTGGCCGGCGGTGAGGACCGGGCTCACGGTGTCACGTTCGATCCAGCCCTTCACGCGCGCGTGCCACCGGTCGCGCTCGGCGGCCGAGGCCCCGCCGGCGAGCAGCGTGATGGCGGCGATGATGCCCTGGCCGTGGAAGTGGTCGCCGCGCATGATGCCGCGCGGGTCGTTGCGGAGGATGCCCCGGCTGATGGCGCGGCCGCTGACGCTGTCCATCATCAGGCCGTTGTAGAGGAGGGGTGCGTAGGCGTGCTCGACGCTGTCGAGGACGATCTGGCGGTTCGGGTCGGTGACCGCCCAGGGGGATCCGGCGAGCAGGGCGAACAGCCGCCCCAGCCCGTCGAGCATGACCTGTCCGTACGTGCCCGAGTAGGCGACCCAGGTGTGCTGGACGAACGACCCGTCGGCGTAGAGCCCGTCGCCCTTGGTGACGTACGGGAAGACCGGCGAGAGGGCGTCCCTCGCGAGCGCGAGCTTGGCCGGCGATCTGCCGAGGACGCCGCGCAGCGCGACGGAGCGGCACAGGTCGACGCGGTTGGCGCCGGTGGATGTGCCGCTGTAGTCGCCGAGCATCGCGTCGGGGATGAAGTGGTCGACGGCGGCGCAGGCGGCCTCGACACGGGCGGGGCCGGCGGCGTAGTACAGCGTGGCGACGATGTCCATGAGGAGGCGGGGGCTGCCGATCTGCCACTCCCACCAGTTGCCGTAGCGGGTGGTGGAGGGGTTGTAGACCCACCCGGAGAGGTGGTCGAGGCCGCGCAGGACGTCGGCGAGGAGGCCGGGGTCGCCGGTGTGGCCGGTGCCCTGCTGGGCGTACGCCTGGGTCATGGTCCACAGGCGGTGGTAGCTCTGGGTGATGCCGGAGGGCGGGTTGAAGGCGTAACCCGGCCACAGGGAGGTGTCGGTGGGGGCCATGGAGGCGCGGTAGCGGGCGGCGAGGTCGCCGGTCCCGGCGAGGCGGGAGGCGTACGGTTCGGCGGCCGGGTCGTAGCCGGTGCCGAGCTGGAGGTCGAGCCAGCGGAGGCGTAGCGCCTCGAAGTCGTCGGCGGCTGCTGATGCTTGAGCGGGCACGGCGAGTCCCAGGGCTGCGGTGGAGGTGGTGGCGAGGAAGGTGCGGCGGGACCAAGGGGTTGCTGGTGACACGGAGAACCTCCCAGAGGCTCGGCGACGGCAAACCTTGCTGTGAGCATGACACTCACGGGAGCTGCACCACCGCCTTGTGGACCGCCCCCAGCGTGCCCGGGGTGACGCGCAGCCTCAGCGCCGACCCGGTCGCCATCACCTGTACGGAGGGGTCCTTGGACGTCACGGCCGTCACCGGGCGGTTCCACGTCAGGTCGATCGCCGCGCCGTCCCGCAGCGGCCCGGAGACGCAGACGGAGGCCGAGCCGCCGCTCTCACGGATCATCACGCTCGCGGGCGCGGACGCGGTGACCGCGCCGATCGTGCCGCCGAACCAGAAGTTGACGCCCGTGAGGCCCAGGGACGGCACGCGCACGCCCTGCTGGTCGTTGGTGTTGGCGAGGACGGTGAGCCAGCCGGTGTCGGCGGCGCGCGCGGAGGTCTGCGCGGCGCTCGCGCCCGGCATCAGGACGTACGCGTAGGTCGCCCACGTCGGATCGGTGCCGTGGTCGAACCACAGGGTCAGGTAACGGCGGGTGACGGGGTCGGTCACGGCGCCCTTGTTGATGTCCGACCAGGCGCCCGTACGGGCCTGCCGCAGCGCCTTGACCGTGGCCCCGCCCGGGAAGACGTACCCGCCGTGCCCCGCCAGGTGCGCCCACCGCGCGCCGGTCAGCGTGGCGCTCCAGCCGGGCGTGGTGGACTGCGCCGTACCGTCGACGGTGAAGGCGTGGGTCCCGGAGGCGCCCAGGTTCCGGTTCTCGACGACCGACTCGACGCCCGTGCCGTCCCGGCCGTGGATGCCGGCGCCCAGGCAGACCACGGCGTCGTCCAGGAAGAACCAGGACTTCTTGGCCATCAGCGTGGAGGACAGGCCCTTCAGGTACTGGCCGACGGCCGCGTACGTCCCGTCCGTCGCCCCGCCGACCCACCGCACATCGGGCCGGGCCACGCCCCACACCCCGCCCTCGCCGTCCGCCAGCACCTTGCGCGAGGCGGTGGTGCCGGGCAGCCGGTAGGGGTCGACCGTCGGCCAGAAGTCGTCGCTGTACTGGCCGTTGGCGAAGTCGGAACCCCACCAGTAGAGCATCCCGGAACCGCTGTGCCAGGCACGCAGGTTCTCCCCGTTGCCGTTCTCGTAGTACGTGATCCGGCTGGAGGCCATGGACAGGGCGGCCGCCCATCCGGTGCGGCGGTGGACGGCCCGGTCCATGGCGGGGAAGAGCCGGTGGCCGACGGGTTCGGCGAGCGCCGGCGAGGTGCCGTCGGCGACGGTCTTGAGGCGGGAGAGGGCGGCGACACCGAGGGCCGGGCTGGAGAGGATCGGGTTGTAGTAGTCGCGGGCGATCCAGCCCTTGACCATGCCGTCCCAGCGGGCCTTCTCGGCGGCGGACGCGCTCCGGGCGAGCAGCGCGACGCAGGCGATGACGGCGTGCCCGCGCAGATGGTCGTCCTGCCGGATCCCGCGCGTGTCCGCCTTCTGTACGCCCCTGCTTACGGCACGCCCTGAAACCCCGTCCATGGCGAGGCCGTTGAAGAGGAACGGTGCGTACGCCTTCTCGACCGAGTCGAACACGATCTGGCGCCCGCCGTCCGTGACCTCCCACGCCGACCCCTTGAGCAGGGCGAACAGCAGCGACAGGCCGCCGAGCATCACAGCGCCGTAGGACCCGGCGTACGGCACGTAGAGGTGCTGGATGAAACTGCCGTCGGCGTAGAGCCCGTCGCCGGAGGTGACGTACGGGAAGACGGGCGAGAGCGCGTCGCGGGCGAGCGCGAGCTTGGCGGAGCTCTTGCCGAGGATGCCTCGTAGGGCGAGGACGCGGCACAGGTCGACGCGGTTGGCGCCGGTGGAGGTGCCGGTGTAGTTCGCGACCGCGCTGTCGGGGACGAAGTGGTCGACGGCGGCGCAGTGTTCGGCGATGCGGGCGGCGCCGAGGTGGTCGTACAGCAGGACGTCGATGTCGAGCAGGGCCTGCGGGATGCCGATCTGCCAGTTGTACCAGTTGCCGTAGCGCGCCCGGGAGGCGTTGTACGCCTGGTCGTGGAGGTGGTCGAGGCCGGTGAGGATCTCGGCGCGGAGGGTGGTGCTGCCGGTCAGGCCGGTGCCGGGCTGGGCGTACGCCTCGGCCATGGTGCGCAGCCGGTTGTAGCTGGTGTTGAGGTTGCCCGAGTACGTGTACGACTCGGCGTCCGTGTCCGGTTCGGGGTCGGCGTACGGGAGGTCGGGCCACAGGGAGCCGTTGGTGGGGACCATGGCGGCGCGCAGATCGGCGGCCGTGGCGCCGAGGGCGGCGAGCTTGGTGGCGTACGGCTCGGCGGTGGGGGTGAAGCCGGTGCCGAGGAGGAGATCGCGCCAGGTGAGGCGGAGGGTGTCGTAGGCGTCGGCTTCGGCGGCGTACGCGGGGGATGCCGACGCGGCCAGCGGGGCGGTGACGGCGGCGAGCAGGAGCGTGCGGCGGGAGGGGGAAGGAGGCATGGCGGAAGGACCTCCGAGGGGAAGAGGGCTCTTGGGTGAGCGGTTTCTCTCACACGAACGAGCGAACAGTCAATGAATCGCACATGACGTGCGCGAATTGATCGTTCGATCACAGCGCCCTCTCCCCCCGGACCTGGTCAACCGCCGCAGTGGAACCGGGCGTTGCCCCAGTCGGCATGGTCGTTGCCGTTGCCGTCACCGCCGTCGCCGACGACCAGGTCGACGTACGACGCGCCCGTGACGTCCGCGCTCAGCGACCAGGCGGCGTCGCTCGCCTTCAGGACCGGCGACGTCACCTTCTCCGCCCCGTCCGCCGTGACGGTGAACCGCACGGTCCCGCGCGTCGCCTGGGCGTCGTCCACGCCCACCTCGGCGGTGAACGAGGTGCACCGGCCGCCCAGGTAGTAGCGCACGGTCGCCGGGGCGTGGGTGCCCAGGCCCTTGGCGTACGCCACTCCCCCGATCCGCAGCGGGGTGCCGTCGCCCGCGGCCGTCCCGCCGTTGGACATGTCCCGCTCGACCGGGCCCCAGCCGCTGCGGGCCGACGCCCAGTCCAGGTCGCTCGCCCAGGCGTCGGCGGTCGGCGGGGGCGGCAGGGTGCGCACCGAGGTGGCGGCGGTGAGCGTCCTGGCCGTGCCGCCAACCGGGTACGAGGCCGAGGCGCCGAGCTGGTACGCCCGGTACGCGGCGTCCATCGGCGGCGTCACCCGCCAGGTCGCCGTCGCCTTGCCGCCCGGCTCGACCGTGCCGGGCTCGACCGGACCGGACGGCTCGGCGGTCCAGCCCTCGGGGAGGGTGAGCGTGACGGTCGGGCTCACGGTGGCCGTCTCGTCGTTGGTGAAGGTCGCCGTGACGTCGTTGGCCCGGCCCGGCTCCAGGGTCTCGCCCGCCGCCAGGGCGAGCGTGCCGCAGGCGGGGCGGGCGGTGGCCGGGCCGAGGTCGGTGACGGTGAACCGGTCGAGGACGAAGTCGGCGCCGTCCGGGGCGTCGGCGCGCTTGCGCAGCCCGGTCCAGGTGTCGCCGCAGCCGGCCGTGACGGTCTCGCTGAAGTGGCCGGTGGTCCGCTGCTGTCCGATCGGGGTACGGCGGCTCTCGACGGAACGGTCGTACCCGGTCACCCACTCGTACGCGCCCGCGTGGCTCGACTGGTAGTCGTACTCCACCCGGTAGCTGTGCCCGTCCGTCATGGGCACGGTCCAGGGCGCGGTGCGGTAGACGAGGCCGGTGTTCTCGTCGTGGGCCTTGAGGGACTCGGCGCCCTCCAGCACGTCGTCGATGAGCTTCCCGTTCCAGCCCGCCTGGGTGTACGGGGCGTGCAGCTGGCTGACATGGGTGCGCGGGTCGTTGGCGCCGCCCGCGTCGCCCTTCAGGAACGGTCCCCAGCCCTGGTCGACGGCCTCGAAGTCCTCGTACACGCCCGCCCTTGCCGTGGGCGCGTTCTCCACGATCCGTACGTCGTCCACCCGCACCCGCGCCGGGCCGCTGCCGCCCTCGGCCGTGACCGACAGGGTCACCTCGCCGCTGCCCGGCGCGGTGAAGTGGACCTTCGCGCGCTGCATGGACGTGCCGTGCCAGTCGGAGGCCGCGATCCGGTTCGGCACCGTGGAGCGCTCGACGGCCACGGAGGCGCCCCCGGCCGCCAGCGTCGTACGCCGGGACGCCCCGGGCTGGACCTCGATCCAGGCGGACGCGCTGTACCGCTTCCCCGGCGTCAGCCCCCCGATCCGCTGGGCGATCCCGGCGCGCGCCTCCCCGGTGAGCACCGCGCTGTTGCGCCCCCGCTCGTCGGTGTCCCGCGCGACCGCCCCGGTCTTGGTCCAGGCGCCCAGCCGGGCGTCGTTGAAGCCCGGGTCCTTGACCGGCGTGCCCTCGCCCCACCGCACCGGCGGCTGCGCGGGCGCCTGGTCCGGATACAGCACGTACGCCTGCCTCGCGGCGGCGGTCAGCGTGATCCGCCCGTCCGTCGACGGCCGTACCGTCCCGGCCCGGACCCGCCCGTTGTCGGTCAGCCGGTAGACCGTGTACGTGCCCCCGGGCACCGCCCACGTACTCGTACCACCGCCCTTGTTGTAGTGGTAGAGCTTGCCCTCCCACGGCAGCAGGTACCGGTCCCCGTCCAGGACCTTGCGGCCGTTTTCGTAGAAGGTCCGCCTGCCGTCCTCGACCGTGCCGCGCACGCCGCCCGTGAAGGTGATGTCGTTGCCGTTCCAGCGGAGGATCTTCTGCCGCTGGAGGTATTTGGCGGGCAGGTTCTTCTGCCAGATGTTCGCCGTGAAAGCGGTGTAGTCGGTCTCGCCGGTCCAGCCCTCGAAGTCCTCCATGGCGGTCTGGCCGAGGACCGGGTGGTTGTTCCAGATGTCCTTCTCGCCGTTGCGGACGAACCGGATGATCTGGGAGTTGAGGCCCTTGTTCGTGGCGCCGCCGTAGTCCAGGTCGTTGGCCCAGTGCGACCACAGCGACGCCCGTTCGAACTTGTCGGACCACTCCGTGCCGACGTTCCAGCCCTGTGCCTGCACGGCCTGGATGGTCTTGTCGGCGATCCAGCCGTGCGTGTAGTAGACGTCGATGTAGAGGAAGGAGAGATTGCGGTCGGTCTCGTCCCTCAACTGCTGGAACCTGCGCGCCAGATCACCGCTGTTGATGTCCCGGCGCTGGTTGATGTAGTAGCTCTGGTTGAGCCAGTTCCAGCCGGGCTTCGTCTTGTCGACGAGCGTCTCGCTGAAGTTCCTGGCCTCCGGGTACGACTCGGTGGCGTTGACGTGGACGCCGAAGGTGGCGCCCCACTTCTTGCCGCCGCGCAGGAGGTCGTTGAGGCCGTCGAGGCCCCCCGCCCGCTTGTTGTAGTTGCCGCCGTAGTCGGGGTGGGCGGAGTCGTGGCCCTCCGAGCCGTACCCCTTGAGCACCGCGAGCTGACCGAGCCCGTCCGTGGAGAGCGACACCCGCTTCACGTCGTCGAGGGTGCGGGTGAAGGGGTGGGTGGCCTGGCTGGCGAAGTTGAACGGGATGTGGGTGACGACCCGGCCGGGCGTCTGCGCGCTGCCCGGCGCCTTGATGCCGATCGTACGGAAGGCGACGGCGCCGTCCTGCCAGTCGACCCGCCCGTCCCCGTTGACGTCGGGCGTGACGACGACCTTCGCCCACGGCAGGTCGCCGCCGCTCTCCGGCTGCGGCGCGCCCGCGCCCCGGTACGTCCACTGCCCGGACCACACACCCACGCGTACGCTGCCGTCCGCCGCCTTACGGGCCTGGTGCCAGAAGCGGGCGTCGTCGCCGTTCGTGGGCCCGGCGGGCTTGTCGTAGCTGGAGTTCGACTCCACGGCGGCGGCCAGCGAGCCGGTGTTGACGATCGCGTACGACGCCCCCACGGGCGCGGCATCCGGCTGTTCGGGCACCGTCCCGAACACGTCGGCGGTACGCGTCGAGTCGGGGTCCAGCTTGGTGAACGCGGTGGCCGCGCCGGGCTCGGTGGAGCCGACCGACACCAGGTCGTGCCCGGGTATGTCGATGGTCCCGACGCGGAAGGCGTCGGTGTCCCGGACGGCCGTCACCCTGAAGGTGGTGGCCCGCCCGGCGACGGTGAGCGTCGCGTCCACCTCGACCCCCGGCAGGTCGGGGAAGGCGAGCGTGTAGCGGGAGCTCGTGGCGGTGACGACGGGTTCGCCGGCGAGCCGGACGGCGTACGCCGTGCCGTTGAGCGTGACGGCCGTGACCGGACTCGTACTGCCGAGCAGCCGCGCCCCGCTCGCGCGGTCGGTGTACGAGACGACACGCGGGAAGTCCCGGGCGACGGCGACGGACAGCTGGGGCGAGCCGATGAGCAGGGTCTCGGTCGTGGTGGGGGGTGGTCCGGCGGCGGCAGGTCCCGCCAGGGCGAACACGGCGGCTGAGGCGGCGGCGAGGGCGCACACCGCACGGAATCGTGGCGACATGGCCACTGGAGTAACGGTCGCCTCACAGCACCGTCAACGAAACGGACCCGCTGCGGCGACGCCAGTCCAACAACCCCGGTCGGTTAATCCAAGTCCCGCTCCCACCGGGCCGGTTGGCGCCGCACCAGCCCGGTGGACACCGGCGTAACGGCCCGCCCGGGAGGGCGGGCCGTTACGACCACGGGACTACAGCGGACGTGCCGCTTTCAGGCCTGAGGATGTTGCCGAGTTCCTTGAGGTCGGGCAGTTCGTCGCCAGAAACCGTGATCAGGAACATGCGACGATCGCGCAGCTGGCTGAGCAGGCGAAGCTGGCGGGGAAGCAGGCCGAGGACGCGACGAAGTCGGCGGAGGAAGCTTCCGCGCGTGCGATCGCCGCGTCGGAGCTGGCGAAGGAAGCAGCGGCCAAGGCCGCGCAGGAGACCGAGGCGGCCAAGAACGACGCCAAGACGGCGTCGGTGAAGGCCAAGCAGGCCGCTGACGCGGCCAGGGCCGCGGCCTCGGCGGCGCAGCAGGCGATCGGTTCGGCGAACGCGGCCAACCGTGCCGCGCGTGTCGCCGCGCTTGCCGCCGCGCAGACCGCCAGCGCGGCCGCGGCTGCGGCCAATGCCGCGAACCAGGCCTACAACGCGGCGATCGCGGCGGGCAAGGACGCGAGCAAGTCGGCCGCCGCCAAGACGGCAGCCGCCACTGCGCTGATGGCAGCGACACTGGCTGAGGGCTCTGCGGCTGCTGCCGATCAGGCGGGCAAGGCCTCCAAGGCAGCCGGAGTCGCAGCGCAAGCCGCAACGAGTGCGGGCGCCAATGCCAACGCCGCCGCCGCATCAGCCGAAGCGGCAGGCGACTACGCCGACGCCGCTGGTGCCCACTCGGCCGACGCGAAGGCCGCCGCTGCGGAAGCTCGCGGGCACGCCACCGCCGCCAATAACGCCGCCAACAGGGCCACGGCACTTGCCGAACGCTCCGCCACGGCCGCCTTCGAGGCCCGCACCGCCGCCATGTCGGCAGCAGCACACGCCCGTAACGCGGCAGCGGCGGCGGAAGAGGCGGCCAAGTACGCCGGTGAGGCAGCTGACGCGGCAGCACAGGCCAACCTGCACGCCGAAGCAGCGAAAAAGGCAGCCGACGCAGCCACCGCCGCGGCGGCGACCGCGAATAAGGTCTTCGCCATCGCGCGTGAGACCGAGGCTGCTGACCTGGCGACGCGAACCGAGGCCGCTCTTGAACGGGCCAGGACCAGCAAGACAGTCACCAACACCATCGTCTCCGACTTCGCCTCGCAACAGGTTCAGTCCAGGTCTCTCGACGCCAATGCGGCCGCATTGGCCGCCGAAGTGACCAAGCCCGACGCGGATGTGAAGACCCTGGCGGTGAAGGGCCGCCAGCTGGCCATGCAGGCGATGAAGCTTCGAGGCCCGATCAGCCAGGACGCGGCCGCGTTCGCCCTGGCAGGCACGGATGAGGAAGTCCTTGAGTACCTGCGGTCGGGCTGGAAGGAGGCTGAGCAGCGTGAGATGCGTGAGCGGGTCTTCCAGCTCAGCAGCCAAAGCCCTTACCCCTCGGTGAGGGAGGCCGCCACCGCTGCTCTTGCCGGTACGCCGCAGCAGATCGCCGACTTCTACACCACCGGCCAGTACACCGCCGGCGCTGACGACATGGCCGTCGCCGTCTCCAAAATCAACAGCACCGGCGGCCCCGGCGTCAAGGAAGCCTCCCGCGCCGCACTGGCCGACGGCAGCGGCAAAGCCCTCGCAGTCTTCCTGGCGGGTACGCAGTACTCAGCACGCCTCTCCGACGAGGAGGTGATCGCCTCCCAACTCGTCAACGACCCCAATAGCGGGCCTGAGGTGAAGGCATCAGCGAAGATCGCTCTGGCCGGCCCGGCGGACCTTCTCCACGAGTTTGTGGCGGTCGGCCGCTTCACTGCCGACCGCAAGGACAAACTCGCCGAGCATCACATCGCCCAGGTCCAGCGGCTGATCGACGAAGCATCGCTTGTCGCTGCCGAAGCTCAGAAGAATCGTTGGCTCGCCGCCGAAGCGGCCGCCAAAGCCAACCAGGCATCCGCAGAAGCGGAAAAGGCCAAGGCCGAAGCGCTGAAGTCCGCCGGCGAAGCCCAGGACCACGCGGCCGCAGCCGACAAATCCGCCGACGCCGCCGAAGCCAGCGCAACCGCAGCGAAGAAGTCCGCTACGACCGCCCGAAATGCTGCCACCTCAGCAGACCGTGACGCGGACGCCGCCGAGGCATCCGCCGCTGACGCCGAATTCTCCGCCCAGTACGCTCGCGACTCCGCCGCCAGAGCTAGCTTTGCGGCGGCGGATGCCCGCGCCTCGGCCATCGCAGCAGGGAAGAACGCAATCGACGCCGGGAAGATGGCGTCGCAGGCATGGCTCGAAGTCAAGGAAGAACTCGAGGCCGAAGCAGCCGAAGCCCGCCGTCTGGCGGCAGAAGAGGCCAAGAGAAAGCGCGACGCAGAGGCGGCCAACAAGGAGAAGAAGCAGTGCGTCGACCTCGTCCCGCGCACGTACAGATACGTCGACTGCGACGTACTCGAAGAGCGTCGGCCGAAAGTCGAATCCGATCTTCGACGGTCTTATGTGGTGGTACGACGTCGACGAGATCGCCAAATGTGTCGATGACCCCGTACACGTAGAATGCGCGGTCTTGGCCGCGACTTCCATCCCCGTCGCAAAGGTGATCAAAAAGTTCGCCAACGGGGTCGAAGAGGTAATCGACGCGACTAAAAAGAAGAACCCGACCCCGGCACCCACTTGCCCTAATCACAGCTTCCCCGCTGGGACACGGGTGCTCATGGGGGACCGCTCGACGCGGCCCATCGAGCAGATCAGGGTCGGCGACGCCGTACTGGCGACAGACCCCCAGACGGACGTCACCGAGCCCCACCGGGTCGACGCGACCATCCACACGCCCGACGACCGCGACTTCACCGACATCACCCTCGCGGCACAGCACGGCGGCGGCACCGTCACAGCCACCGACCACCACCCCTTCTGGTCCCAGACCAAGAGAAAATGGGTAGACGCAGGCGACCTCACTCCCAATGACGCACTACGACAGCCGGACGGTCAAGCTGCAGCCATCACTGAAGTCAAGCACTGGAAGTCCCTTGAACCGGCGTACGACCTCACCGTCAACAGCCTCCACACGTACTATGTACTAGCTGGACAAACTCCGGTACTCGTACATAACTGCGGAGTGGGCGACGCCCTAAAGACCTGGCAGAGCCAGAGTTACACATATGGGAGCAATTCGTTCCTGCTGAGAAAGCAGGACATGACCCACATTCTCGAGGGGCATCATCCGGCCTACCTCCGAGGAAATACCAGCAATAAGACGCTGTTCGACGCACGAATGACCATCGAGGACGTTCAAAGTGCCATATCTGCGGTGATGAGACAGAATCAGCGGAAGCTGGGCAGCCCTGAATACGCTCAGGGAAAGTGGGACAAGGTTTACGGACAATACGACGGGCGCTTGTATGCTCTCGGCTTTGGGGACGGGGTTATTGGACAGTTCTATCCCGTAGTATGACCGAACGACGGTTCGACACAACTTAGGCAACCGAATGACGGCAAGAGCTAGTACCTTCATTGTTTCCGATTCCGGGGAGTTCATTCCGGTTGAAACCTGCGGAATCCGCTTCTGCCGGGATCGACGCATCCAGGGTGCCATTGATCTGCAAGTCAATGACACCCCGATCCTGGGGCGCAGCGAGACCGACACGATCGACGCACTTTGGTCGCTGATTCTCACCTACCTTGAACATTTCATGGCGGGCGAGGACAGGGTACTCAGTTTCCCAGAGCGTAGCTTCACGCTCGACCTGAAAAGGGTCTCGGGTGGAAACGTCGTGGTGAGATACGCAAACCAAGAAGAGAAGCGTGCCGCGCTGATTTCCGAGAAGGAGATCCTCAAGGCGCTGACTTCGGGTGCCATAAAGTTCTTCGACGCAGCGTTGAAATCCTCGCCCAACGATGAATGGAGCTATAGACGCGATTTCAATACAGCGGTGCGGTTGCATGAGGAGTGCTCTGGTCCCCCACCTACCTCGCCGTGACGCGCCTACGACCTGTCGTCAAAGTGATCTAGGGTCGCGGATCATGATCAGGTGATACGCCGCCACGAACTGTCCGATGCCGAGTGGATTTGATACACCCATTGCTACCCCGGCCCGCACTGGGGCGACCGCGACTGGACGACCACATGATCATCAACGGGATACGTGTGGAAGTTCCGGGCCGGGGTCGCCTCGCGGGACGTGCCCGAGCGGTACGGCCCGTGGACCACGCTCCACACCCGTTTCCGCCGATGGTGGCGAACGGCACGTTCGACCGGATTCGGGCCGCGCGGACAAGGGCGGACGCTGCCGGAGACATCGACTGGCTCGTGTCGGTCGACTCCACCATCGTTCGGGCCCACCAGCACGCCGCCGGGGCACGAAAAGGGGGCTCCGCAGCCCGGCGCTCGGCCGGTCCCGAGGCGGCCTGACCAGCAAGATTCACCTTGCTTGCGACGCGGCCGGCCGCCCGCTCGCATTCGTCCTGACGGGCGGGAACACCAACGACTGCACCCAGCTCACCGCCGTCATGGAGGCAATACGGATACCCCGGCTTGGGCCCGGGCGGCCGCGTATCCGGCCCGATCACATCCTGGACGACAAGGGCTACAGCTCCAAGGCCATCCGGGCCTGGCTCCGGGGCGTGGCATCGGACACACCGTTCCGGAACGGGCTGACCAGATACGCAACCGGCTCCGGCGCGGCAGCCGGGGCGGACGCTCGCCCGCCTTCGACAAGGAGCTCTACAAGCGCCGCAACGTCGTGGACGGTGCTTCAACCGTTTGAAGCAATGGCGCGGGATCGCTACCCGATACGACAAGACCGCCGAGTCCTACCGAGCAGCCGTCACGCTCCCGTCACTGCTGATGTGGGCGTGACAGCCGAAGCGAAGCCTTGCAGCTCTCCCACAGCGTGACGGTCAGTCCGAGAGAGGACTCCGGTAACAGATGCTGAGAACGGCTCTCGTTCGGTGCGCGGCAGCGATACCTCGACCAGTTTGCCGTCATAGATCATCCAAAGGCCGAAGCAGTCGTCGTCCTCGTCGCGAACGAGGACTTGGACGGAGTGCGGATCCGGCCATGCCAGAGTTTCCAGGTGGTTCAGCAACCCGTGCCAGTTGTGTCGGATGAACTGGATAACCCATGCGTAACACTCATCGGACGGCATGCGCGACCCGCCGAACATGCTGTCGTCCACACGCGTGAAGCACTGGTGCCAGTCCCTGCCCTTGTCGGGGCGGGTGAGGGGTTCCATGACCTTTTCAGCTCTTCGCGCCAGGACGATGACCTCTGTGTATCTACTCATCAGCCCATGATGATCGTGCCATGTCAGAAGGAGGCCGAAAAGACGATCACACTTTGACGACAGGCCCTAGATGTGCTGTCTGGAGAGGTTGGTGCCGCGGCTGGCAGGTGTTTGGCCGCCGATGCCGGTGTGGGGTCGGTGGTAGTTGTACCAGTGGAGCCAGTCGGTGAATGCTTCCATGCGCTCGTGGTCTGAGGAGTAGGGCCGCTGGTAGGCCCATTCGTCGAGCAGGGTGCGGTGGAAGC